>SYDV01000036.1 GCA_005801395.1 Planctomycetia bacterium
AACTCAGCTGTGGCGGATGTCGATGTGTTACTGGAAGGTCCGAATAAAACCATTAGCAGACAAGATAGGTGTCGTCCGTTTACTATGTATGGAAATACCGGCGATTATTATCGTGAGTGGAAACCTACCACGGGTATTTACCACCTGACGGTAAAACCGATTGGTTTTGATCAGCACGATGGGAATGATTACAAAATTTCCTTTACGGTCGTCGATTCGGCAAGTAAGTAATTATCTTCCTATTAGCAATTTCTTCTGTTCGTGTGCGACATGGTCGAATACCAATTCCGGATCATCTTAGTCGGAATGATCCATTAACATGGAGGACCGGAGCACCCGAGGGAAAAAGAGAAAAAAGCTGAAAAACGTTTTTTGCGCGGCATTTTATTCATTTCTGTATTTGTTCGCCTCCGGTGCTCCGGTCCTCCATGTTAATCTTCTTTTGATTACGGAATTATGATCTGGAATTGGTCTAACAAAGGCAATTCACAGGAGGCGCAGAGATGCGGAGATGAGAGGAGAAGAAATCAATTTGATTTCTCATCCTAACCCCGCGCTTCTTTCAATGTCGACCTCTTCGGCGGCGATTAGAAAATCATCTCCTGCTTTCCAAATGGCGAACGAAACGCGCTGGTTGAGAGTGTTGGAAAATCCGTGCTAATTCCAGCTCGGCGGCGTGCGAGATCAAACATATTGGCGATTTGTTCAGCAAAAATACCATTGCCGGTCATGCGGTGACCAAACCGAGTGTCATTTAATTTACCATCGCGCATGGATTCAATACGGTGGAGAATTTTATTTTTTGCACTTGGTGCGACGCGGTTGAGCCAGTCACTGAATAAATCAGCGACACCATGCGGCAAACGCACGATGGTGTAATTGGCGTAATTCGCTCCGGCTTCAGCGGCGGCTTGCAAGATGGTTGGGATTTCGTGGTCGGTGAGCCCAGGAATAATAGGGGCGACATTCACGCCGACGGGAATACCGGCCCCAGCTAATTCACGGATGGCTTGTAAACGTGCCGCAGGTACTGAAGCGCGCGGTTCCAAATCCCGTGCTAAATCGGCATTCAATGAGGTAACCGTGATGGTGACACTGACGCCAGAGAAATCCGCTAAGCGTTTAAATAAATCAATATCGCGAGTAATCAGGCGATTTTTGCTAATCAAGGCGACGGGATTACGAAATTCGGCTAAGACTTCCAGGCACGCCCGCGTTAGGCGTAAATGTCGTTCAATCGGTTGATAACAGTCGGTGACGCCACTCATGGCAAGCACCTGTGGTGTCCAAGAGGGTGCAGATAATTCTTTACGCAGGAGGGCAGCCGCATTGCGTTTGGCTAATAATTTTGTTTCAAAATCGAGTCCAGCGGAGAAGCCTAAATATTCATGATAGGGACGGGCATAACAATAAATGCACCCATGTTCGCAGCCGCGATAAGGATTGAGGCTGGCTGTAAACGGTACGTCAGGGCTGTCTTGCTTGGAAATTAATGATTTGGCATCGTCTTCAAACACGACCGTATCTGGCGCTGGGTCTTCCTGGGGATCCCAGTCGGGTCCGGGTTTCAAAGCCAATGACTCAAACCGATTCCGTGGATTGACCGACACGCCACGACCATGGTGATGAATATGGGGCATGAACTCGGGTGGATCGTTTTGTTCGCCAAGGTGCATATGGGGCAGTATGGACACACTTGGAGGGTCCGGAAGCCCGAATCGAAGTCCGGACCTCCGAATTTCCAGCCGTACCTACCCAAATTCCGGTTCTAAATCCAACTTGTTGCAGGACGCTCCAAATAAATGGTAATAGAACGTCACTTCAGTGAAGTACCTACGCTTCTCAAGGCTGCTCACGGCGAAACTGACATCGAACTGAACCTCTCACCTATGTCCGACTTAATTGATCCACTTGATGTCCTCGCTGTGCGCGCCCAGGCGGGCGATCATGAAGCGTTTGTGGCCATGGTGGAACAAACCGAACGTGATTTGCGCGTAGTGGTGAGTTGTTACGCGACCAATTTGGCCATGGTCGATGAAGTGATGCAGGGGACTTATGTCACGGCATTTGAACGATTGAACACCTATCAACCTCGGGGGACGCTGCGTCCGTGGTTAATCGGCATTGCACGTAATTTAATTCGCCGCGAATTGACTCAACGGTCCAAAGCGTTGGCGATGGATGGTGAAGTATTAGAACAAATTTTAGCACGACAGTCGATGGAGCGCTTGGAACACGATGATGAGCGCGTACCGGAGTCGTCACTGGCTGTTTTGCGTTCGTGTCTGGAACAATTGGCGCCTGAAGCGCGACAATTAATTACAGAGCGCTATGTCTGTGGCCGTCAAGTGAATGATATTGCAATGATATTACAGCGTTCTGCAAACTGGGTTGCGGTCACATTATTTCGCGTGCGTAAGACTCTGCATCTGTGTTTACGTCAAGGTGGCGTATCATGAGCGATGCCGATATTGTTGCTTTAGTCGCAGCGCATGTTGAAGGTGATTTAGATCCCGTCAGTCGTTCGCATTTAGTGGAAAAGTTAAATGAAGATCCAACCCTAAGCCTCACTATTGGCGATCAGGTTCGGACACATTTGTTGCTCCACGCGTTACTACACCAATCACAACCAAGTCTGGCGGTACAACGTGCGCGTCTGATTCCTGCTGGTTTTTCACCAATAAAAAAGAAACAATTGGTGGCATCGGCCCACGCATTGCGCCCCGCAGCGACGCGGCGTCCTTCACGCTGGTGGTACGCTGTGGTCGCAAGTGCGTCAGCCGCAGCAGCGTTAATATTTGGCGTGTGGTTTTCTCCATCGTTTACTAATTATTTTATTTCTGCTCATACGACCGCACGAATTGTTGCTCATTCGGATGTGCGCATTGTTCGTGGACCCGCTTCATTATCGCAGCAAAAAGGTCATGGTTTTTTACTGCCAGGCGACACTGTAATGACTGCCGCGAATCAACGAGCGGAATTAAAATACGAACATGAAGATACCGTGGTTGATATAGGGCCGTTAACCCGCGTGCAGGCAATTGGCGGGGCTGGCAAACGGTTTCGTTTAGAACAGGGCATGGTGGACATTAAGGCCATGCCACAACCACCGACGAAACCGATGGTGGTCGAGACACCGCATGCAGATGTCACGGTTATTGGAACAGCTTTTAATTTATCTAGCGATCGATTTTTAACCTGGCTCAGCGTTAATCATGGCCAAGTACAATTTAAAAATCACGCTGGTGAGCGCTTATCCGTTGGCGCCGGGCAGCGTGCGTTAGCGGCTGATCGCTTGACGCTCATTCCTCCTGATCGTGGTTGTGGATTAATTGGCGAATATTATCAGGGCATGGATTTGACCAATTTAAAATCGAAGCGGTTGGATCCGGTTATTGCATTTGATTGGGAATCTGATGAGCCAGCTCCAGGAATGACGCATCCTTTTTCTGTGCGATGGACCGGAATGATTGAAGCGCGATTTGCGGAAACGTATCGAATTTTTCTACCAAGTGATGACGGAGTGCGCTTATGGATCGATAACCGTTTGGTTTTTGATAATTGGCGCGTGCAAGCCTACCGCGAAGATAATGAACGTTATGGCGTCTTCACGTTTGACCAAGATCGCCTGCGCGTTCCCATTCGCTTAGAATATTTTGAGCGTCACACCTTCGCCATTCTTCGTTTAATATGGATGAGTAATTCACAACCGCGTCAAGTAATTCCGGCAAGTGCTCTTTATCCAGAGGGTAATTAATGCTTCTGATAATGTGCGCTCTGATGCTCGACCTTTTTCCTTATTTTAAAGTTTGCGCTTCGGACTTTCGTGTGGGTGCGTTCGTGTGCCAACCGGCAACATCAGCGCCAATTCTGCCCTCTGTGGTTAATAACTCATCTTCTTGTTTATTGAGCGGCCAGGAGCCATACGGAAGTCTGAATCCCCTCAAAGTTTGCCCCGTTGCCGTTAACATTTTCCCCGACGCATTTCGTCAAGGATTGTCATAATTTTATGTCGTACCTCCTGCGCACGCTCGCTCTCGTTCCCTTACTCGCTTTTCAAGTCGTGATACCAGCGGTTGAATTAGGTGAAGGAAATAAACCGCCGAAAGGGCCAAACGTTGATGAAGCCGAATGGCTGAAGTCATTAAAATTACCCGATGGGTTGCAGCCTTCCGTGTGGGCCTCGGGGACCCAAATATTAAATGCCATCGCCATTGATGTTGATGAACAAGGGCGTGTCTTCGCCGCAGAAACAGCGCGTTGGCGTTTAGGTGGCGTCATTGATGTACGTAATTTTTTATTCCTTTATAAAGATGATTTGCGTGTCGAGACCTCGGCCAATCGTGCGGCAGTGATTGAAAAATGGAAAGATAAGTTCCCAAAAGAGTTTTTTACCAAAGAGACCGAACGCATTCGTCTGCTGGTAGACAGTGACGGCGATGGCAAAGCGGATAAATCAAGCGTTTTCACTGATGGCTTTCGTGATCCTGTAGATGGCCCTGCGGCTGGCGTTATGGCCTTTAACGGTCGCGTTTACCTGACCAATATTCCAAAGCTGTATGCCTTTGATGATAAAAATAATGATGGTGTAGCTGATCGTCACGAAGTGCTCGCCGATGGTTTTGGCCCACGCTTTAGCATCAGTGGTCACGACATGCATGGATTGGCCATGGGACCTGATGGTCGGATTTATTTTTCTATGGGTGATCGTGGCTTCAATGTTACAACCAAAGAAGGAAAAACGTTTAAGGATCCGATGTCTGGAGGAGTGTTCCGCTGTGATCCTGACGGTTCTCATTTTGAGCAGTATTATTGGGATCTGCGTAACCCACAAGAATTGGCCTTTGATGCCTGGGGTAATTTATTTACCGTCGATAATAATGCAGACATTGGTGATGCCGCCCGTGTGGTCTATCTTTTAGAGGGCGGATCAAGTGCCTGGAATCACGGCTGGCAATTACTGGGTAATGACAGCTTTAGTAAAACGGCGGGTTTAGACGGACGACAGCCAAATCCGTGGTTGGATGAAGGTTTGTGGAAAGCCAACTTTCCCGCGCAACCAGCGTGGTTGCTGCCGGCGGTAGGACACGTGACCAGTGGCCCGAGTGGTGTGGCATTTTATCCTGGCCTTGGTTTTGGTGATCGACTGACCAACCATTTCTTAGTGTGCGATTATCGCGCGGGTCGCGATTCTGGGGTGTGGTCATATAAATTAAATGAAGCCGGCGCAGGATTTACGCTACCGGATGACCAAAAGAAACAATTTTTATGGGGCTTGCCCCCAACCGACGTGACTTTTGGTTATGATGGTCGTATTTATGTGTCGGATTACATAGGTGGCTGGGAATTAAATAATCATGGTCGCGTTATTACCGTCAGTGACCCCGCGACTAGTAATAGTCAGGAAGTAAAAGATTTAACCGCCTTAATGAAGGCCGGCTTTCAGCAGCGCTCAGTGGCGGAATTAGCGACCTTATTGGGGCATGCGGATATGCGCGTTCGTCAACGTGCACAATTTGAATTAGTTGCTCGTGGCGCCGATGGAAAAGCCGCATTAACTACGGCGGCGATGAGCGGAGCAACCACGTTTGCTCGTGTTCACGGCGTGTGGGGTATTGGTCAAATAGCGCGAAAAGAGGTAATGGCGGCGCAAGTGCTGGTGCCATTGTTGAACGATGCCGATGTGCGAATACGCGAACAAACGGTTAAAACACTCGGCGATTTAAAATATGCCGACGCGGCGTCAGAGATCGTTAAATTATTAAACGACAGCAACGCTCGCGTGCAAAGTTTTGCCGCCATCGCGATTGGTCGTTTAGCACATAAAGCGGCATTCCCAGCGGTGGTTAAGACCTTGGCCAATAATGCGGATAAAGATGTCTATTTGCGGCATGCGTTAATTATGGGGTTAATTGGCACTGCAGATGGAAAACAATTAACGGCATTATCAAAAGATTCTTCCGCTGCTGTTCGATTGGGCGCCTTAGTAGCTCTGCGTCGAATGGGCGATAATGGCTGTGCGGCATTTTTAAATGATGCCAATGAATTGGTGCGCGCGGAAGCCATCCGTGCGGTGTACGAGAAAAATCTGTTAGAAGTGATGCCCCAGTTAATGACCCAATTGGATAAACCATTTGGCAAAGAAATTCCAGAAACGATAGCGCGATTACTGTATCTTCGCCTGATCAATGCTCATTATCGCCAGGGTGATGAATCTTCAGCAAAAGCATTGTTGGCTTTTGCCGCCAATAAAACATTTCCTTTAGATATGCGTTTGGTGGCTTTGAAATCATTAGAAAATTGGCAGCAACCAACTTGGATTGACCCGGTGATTGGCTATGCGCGTAAAGCGAAACGCCGTGAAAAGGGTCCGGATCCTGCGCCGTTAAAAGCCGATTTAATGGCCATTATCGATAGTGGTGAAGAACGATTATTAGCCACGGCGGTGAAATTAGCGCAACGATTTGGTTATGGTTTACCGGATGCTGTATTGGTGACGATTCTAGACAATGTTTCTATGGCGACCGACGTACGGCGCGAAGCATTGACCTTACTGACCGAGCGAAAATTTGCAGGTTTAAAAGAGCGTTTGCCGCGTCTCTTGCGCGAAGACAATGCGGATATTCGTCGCGCTGCCTATGCTGCACTGGTGCTTTATGATCGTTCTGCCGCTTTACCGGCTGGTATTGCTGCGCTGGGACAAGACAGCAATAGTGAACCAGAATTAATTGCCATAGATAGTCGTACAGAAGGTCCTTGGACCTCTTTGCCGATGGGCGTGCCAACCGCAGCAAATATTGCTAAAAAAGGTGTCGTGACATGGATTGAAAACTTTAGTAATCCGCACCCGGACGCGGGTGCAAAAGGCGCGATCGTAGCGCGTTTAAATGATGGTGAATTAGCAGAAAACGATGACGACACCAAGCGAACGGTATGGTTTGATCAACACGAAGCGCGTTTTATTTTAGATTTAGGAAGTGTTGTTGAACTTGGTCGTGTTGATACGTATTCTTGGCACAAAGCCAACCGTGCACCGCAAGACTTTGTGTTGTGGGGAGCAAATGGCGACGTGCGTCCAGATCCCACCACGCCAACTCCAGGAGCAGGCTGGAATAAATTAGGGACGGTCAATACCGTAAATTTAGGTGAAAGTGGTAAACACGGTTCCAGTGTGCTAAATGTGTATGGTAGTTTAGGTGCTTATCGTTGGCTAATGTGGCAGAGTAAACGCAAAGGTGTCTTTTATAATGAAGTCGCGGTTTATCCCCATGGGCAAGTGCCAGAGGGTTTAGTGCGTGTGGTAATTGATCAGGAACAAGGCGGTTGGGATACCTTATCGATTGGTGCCCCAGATGCCGCTGGTTTGGCATTATCGGGAATTACCGCCACTTCAGTGGTTGGATTTGCTAAACCTGCAGACGGCGCTGGCGCTGACGGGGATAAACTTCCTCGATTATTTAATAGTGAATTACCAAAAAATGATGATGACGTTGCGCATAACGTGTGGGCTGATGAGGGGGAAGCACGTTGGTTAGTTGATTTACAAAAACCAGTCGAACTCTCGCGTATTAACACTTATTCATGGCACAAAGGCGATCGTGCCGCACAGGCTTTTACCTTATGGGCCGCAGATGGTGATAAAGCGCCAGATGCAGCGAGTAAAAATTTAATGGCAGCGGGTTGGCGTCAAATCGCCGTCGTGAATAGCAAAACGAAGGGCAAAAACGATAAGCATGGCAGTAGTATTATTGGTTTTAACCAAGCGATTGGTACCTATCGCTGGTTGTTGTGGCAACACAACGAAACCAAGCAGGGTACCTTTATTAGTCGTATTGATATTTTCCCCAATGGCGTGGAATTGCCACCGATTAAACGGCCATTGAGTTTAGCAAATATTGCACTCAAACAGCAAGTGCTGACGGAATTCGGAACCATGGATGATGCGGGATCAGCTGCGGTGATCAGTGAGTGGTTGGATAAACTGATCGCTGGGAAGGCTTTGGGTTATGTGCAGTTGGAATTAGTTACGGCAGCAGCCGCGCGCAAAGAATCAGCCATAGCGGAAAAACTAAAAGCATTCACGGCGGCACTAGATGTCCAAGATCCACTCGCACGATACCGTGTTTCATTATTAGGCGGTGATGTCAAGAAAGGTGAAGACATCTTTAAATTCCACATTTCGCAATGCATTAAATGTCATAGTATCAAACAAGAAGGCGGAAATGCGGGCCCAGATTTAGCGGGTGTCGGTAAGCGATTAACTGCGGATAAGATTTTAGAATCCTTAATTGAGCCGAGTAAAGTGGTTGTCCCAGGATTCGGCTTGGCGACCATAACACTGAAAGATGGTACCAGCATCAGCGGTTCGCTTTTAAAACAGGATCAAAAAGACGGGGTATTGCTGCGTAAAGCTGATAATAAAGAAGAAACGATTTCCGCGGATAAAATTGAAAGTATTTCGCCACCACTATCCCCCATGCCGCCATTAGGTTTAGTGTTAAATGCAACTGAATTACGTGATGTGTTGGCATTCATGTTGTCGCTTAAATAACTTGGATTCTTTATCAGTTTCGAATAACCCTAAGACATCCGGACTTCCGGATGCAGAATAAGGACTAACTATGTTCCTGCGTACCATTGCCCTCTTATCTCTTTTCGCGCTTGCGAGCGTGATGAGCGCTGCTGATCGTAACGATGCCGCAGCAGAAAACCTGGGTTTCAAACTCAGCCTACAGGCTTGGACATGTCATCACACCACACTGTGGGAAACGATTGATGTTGCGCAGTCGGTTGGCATTAAATATTTGGAAATGTATCCTGGCCAAACCATTGGAGGCGGTATTGAAGGAAAATTCGATCATAATTCCTCGGCTGATGTGCGGGCAAAAGTTTTAACGCGATTGACTGAAGCAGGTATCAAAGTGGTTTCTTATGGCGTGTGTGGTTTGAGTGCCAAAGAAAGTGATGCGCGCAAAGTATTCGAATTTGCCAAAGCCATGGGCATTATGGTGTTGGTGAGTGAACCAAAAGCTGAAGCATTCGATACGATTGAAAAATTGGTTAAAGAATTCGATATTAAAGTCGGTATTCATGAGCATAAAAAACCACAACCTTATTGGGATCCCGCGATGGTAGTTGCCGCAGTTAAAGGCCGCGATCCTCGTTTTGGCGCTTGTGCGGACACCGGTCACTGGGCGCGCAGTTCATTGGTGCCGATTGACTGTTTAAAAGTATTAAACGGTCTCATCATGTCAGCACATTTAAAAGAAACCGATAAAATTGGCGATGGTGCCAAAGATGTAGTTTACGGAACCGGCGCCAGCGACGTCAAAGGTCAGCTCGCTGAATTCAAACGCCAAGGCTTTCGTGGCATTATGTCGTTAGAATACGAAGCCGGTAAAAAAGGCCAAGAATTACTTAATGACCTAAAAACCATGGTGGCATATTTTGACACGGTGACGACTGACTTGGCTAAGTAGAGATTAGCTTCGAGCTTCGAATAGCTTGATCTGTTTTATCTCGTTGAGTCGGACCCTGGGCTTTGCTCAGGATCCGATCATTTTTTAATTGGTGTACGGGTTAGGATTACAGCTAACCTTATTATTTATTTCTATTTCCCTTTTATTTCCCGCAAAGCCTGTTGTAACTTTTCTGCCTCGGCTGCTTTTTGTGCGGCGACGTTGGTGTTTTCATGCGGATCAGTTTGGTGGTCGTAAAGCATGCGACCGGTTTGCTTGGCATTTTTATCAGTATATTCGCTGAATCGTTGGGTGTCGCTGCGAATGGTGTCGCCACCAGCAAAGCGTCCGACAGCGTAGGATTTCCACGGTGAGGTGGGATCGCGCATGAGTTTGACCAAGCTGGCACCTTGCGCATGAGGGGGAATGGGCAAGTCAGATAATTCACACAAAGTCGGATAAACATCAATGAATTCGGTGAGCGCGGAAACACGGGTGCCTGCTTTAATGACTTGATCGGTCGGAGCACGCAGCAGCAATGGTGCATGCATCGACGTTTCGAAACAGGAGTGTTTATTCCACATGCCATGCTCGCCGAGTTGCCAGCCGTGATCGCCCCATAACACAACGATGGTATTTTTACTCAGACCGCTGCGATCTAATTCGTCTAACAGCAAACCGATTTGTGCATCGGTGAAACTAACGCAGGCATAATAGCCATGAATCATCGTGCGAGCCGTTTCACGGTCGACGGGTTTGGTCGGGTGAATGCCCGCGTAAGCACGTAATTCACTAGAATTATGCACCGCCTTATCAGGTGCGTCTGTTGGCGCATGGTAATTATCTGGCAAATCAATCGTGGCACGATCGTAAAGATCCCAGTATTTAGCTGGTGCGTTAAAGGGTAAATGCGGTTTCAGAAATCCGACGGCGAGGAAAAATGGTTGGTTCGGTTGCTTGGCGAAACGTTGCAAATAATCAATCGCTTTTAGAGCGCAATCGCCATCCGGATATTTTGCGTCAGGCGCATCAAATTTTTCTGTCGTGGGACCGTACCATTTTTCCTTCTCTGGGTACATTTTTTTGTTTTCGGCAATTGCCAATTTAGTCGCAGCGGTATCTTGATAACCACTCAATGATGAGCGCCACGCGGGTTTCGACCAACCGACCTCATTATCAGTGGGATGGTGAAATATTTTCCCTAGACTAATGGTGGTATAGCCGTTGTTTTTAAAATGCGTGTTGAGTGTGGTGATGCCCTTCGCATCTTTCTCCGCCCAGGTCAAATGATTAACGAAGCGATCCGGTGCGGGGCGAATACTGGTCATCAACGCAGCGCGCGAAGCACCACACACTGACACCATGCAATAGGCACGTTCAAATAACACGCCACTCGCTGCCAAACGATCAATATTTGGCGTTTTCATAAATGTTTTGCCGTAAGCATTAATTTGCGGCCGCAAATCATCGACCGCAATAAAAAGGATGTTTGGTTTTTCGGCAGCTGACGCAGCTGATGTAGTTACGGCCGTAATACATGCCGCAGCCAGTGCGAAAACGGAAAGGGATAGCAGGTATCGCAACATGGGGAACTCCGCAGAAAAGGCAGGAATCGCTAGCTGAATAGACGTTTTTCAGTCTAGGAACGAGAGCTTTATGGCAGCGTAGTATTTTCCTGCAGAGTCGGCGTGCTCATTACAGTAAACGAAACCTTAATGACTTGGCGTGGCCTGTTGATTTTCAACGCACTGGTTCTCAGTGTCCGCTAATTATTTTTTCTTTGCTGGTACTAAATCGCACGCATCCCCAGGCATCCAATGGGCATCTTTGCCAGACCATTTGACATTACAGCCAATAGGATTGGTGAGTGGAATGCTGATGGGTTTACCGCTGGTGAGTTCAGTGAGTGTACGATCTAAATCGTTGACTGTGATGTTCGCTGCATTGCGCGGGCTATCGACGCCACGACCGCTATAGACTAATTTTCGCGCTTGATCGAATACATAAAAATGCGGCGTGCGTAAGGCGCCATAAGCACGCGCGATGTCTTGTGATTCATCGTAGAGATAGGTCCAAGGAAATTTATGTTCCTGCATGCGTGAGATCATGTGCGGGAAATCATCGTCGGGATAGGTTTCTTTACTATTAGAACTGATACCAACCAAGGTGACACCCTTGACGGCAAAAGTATTGGCGGTCTTGCGGGTAATTTCGTCGCTATCAATTACATACGGACAGTGATTGCAGGTGAAGAAAACAACTAAAAATTTAGCGTCTTTGAAATCGGCTAAGCTATAGGTTTTGCCATCCGTTGCAGGCAACTTGAAATCAGGAGCGGAAGAACCGAGGGGGATGGTGAAGGGCATGTTTTACTCGCTGGGCCGTGGTGATTTAGGTCGGCACGTTGTCGTTCATGGGCGACGGATCAAGGAAGCTTTTCTTAACCGTACTCAGTCAACTGTTCATCGGCGATTTTGGTCAAGTTGTTTGGGTGGTGAGATGCCTTGCGGACGACGACTTGCATCACCATATAAAATATCTCGTGCCTGAACATTCCCCTTCTTGCGGTATTGCCAAAGCACTTTGCGCGCTTCGCGATGATGAACATGATCACTGAGATAATATACAATCACGTTGGAAAAGTGGGGATCTGTTCCATCGTCCGTCGCGGCTAAGGTCGCATAGAATTTATCGCCATAGAGTGATTCAAAACGTTTAAGGGAATGCTCTTCATCTTTGTAGATAAAAATAACGGTGCCAGTCGTTGAAGTGGAGAAAACGCTTGAACTTTTGGGGTTTTCATAGTGGGTAAGTGCTTTTACGGCATGCCACAACGACGGCGAATACCGCATGACCAATTCCGGTTGCCAACGCGGCGCGGCAAACCAGAAAAGCAGAAACGCTACCGTAAGCGCCACGAAAAGGCTAATTCCCCCAACCATAATAATGGGACCTGGCCGCATGCTATTTGCTCAAATCGGAGGGACGAGATCTGCAATTAAACGAGACCAATTACAGCCCCTTAGTCGCCTTACGAATAATCGTTGTCGCACGTATATCGCCTTGATTTTCGCACATGTCGGCAGCTTCCTCGAATAAATCTTTCGCATCGTCTTTATTGCCAAGGGCGACTTGCGCATTGCCGACGTCGACTAATAAGCGCGCACGTGCTTTGTCGTCTTTGAGTTCGGTATAAATGGCCAAGCTTTCTTGTAGGTATTCGAGCGCGGTGTGCGATTCCACGAGGTTGAGCGCGGAAATTCCCATTTGATGAAGAATGCGGGCACGCATGCTGGGTTGGTCGCTGAATCCCGCGAGTGCTTCGCGGAAATGTTTGAAGGCGTCTTCGTGGGCGCCACGTTTTGCTAAGACCGTACCCAAACCGTGGAGCGCGCGGAAGCGTTGAGGTTGATCTTCGGTATGGGTACACACTTGAACCAAGCGCGCTAAGTGGCTTTCGGCTTCAGCAAATGCGCCCATTTCTTGATGTAATTCGGCAATATTGCCAAGCACGCGTAATTGATCACCTCGTTCACCGAGTTTCGCTAATACTTGTACCCATTGTTGCATGGTGCTGAGGGCTTTGTCATTTTTTCCCAGTTGTCGTTGTAAACTGGCAATGGCGGACAGCGCTTGTTCCTGATGGTGTAAATTATTGCTGGCTTTGGCGGCAGCGAGGCTGCGATCTAAATAAACCATGGCCAAATCGCCGTGTTGTGCATTTCCTTCGGCGGCACCGAGTAAGAATAAACTGCGGCTAATACCGTCTTCGTCTTTGACTGCTTCGCAGAGATCCAAACTTTGTTGGTAGCAACTAACGGCTTCTGCGAAGGCTTCTCGTTTGACGTGGACTAATCCGATGCGACGCAGGGCTTGCGCCAACAGTGCTTTATTTCCTGTCTGTTTGTGAATGACGATGCAGCGATCATGTAGTTCGATGGCTTTATCAAAGTTACTGCGGCGGCGCTCCATTTCGGCCCAACGAGCCATCGTTTCAGTCGCGTCGTACGAACGAGCTAATTCACTAGATAACGTCACGCTCGCTTCAAATTGCTGCGCTGATTCGGAGAAATTATTTAATAGAGCATGCGCGGCGGCCATACATTCATGTGTCTGCGCGCGTAACGGGCCTTTGCGAAAACTAACAAATATCTTGAGTGCACGTTCGCAATGCTTGAGCGATTCAGTGGCATCGTCTTTGCCTTTGCGCGCGACTAAACCACTGGCGAGATCAAGTAAGCAAATACCAATTTGCACATGGTCGTTTAAGTATTCGGCAATTTTTAAGGCACGAGCTAAATGGTTTACGCCAAGGTCATTTTTCTTGAGTGCTAATTGCGATTGCCCGGCGCGCGTAGCAGCATCTAACGCCAGTCGTTGTTCGTTGGCGAGTTCCAGTGCTTTCAACGCTTCCTCAAAAACTTTTGCGGCATCCGCATGATGTCCGGCTTTGGCATGCAGTTTACCCAGATCGATTAATACTTCCGCGTGGCGCGTTGGCCAACCGGCCTTTTCCCATAACTCAGCGCACGCACGAAAATGTGGCACGCCCGCAGCCAACGCGGCCCCTGTTTTATTTTCGAGAATTAGCAAGCCCAGGCGACGTTCTTCACGTGCTTGGTCGCAGAGGGCTTCAATATTTTTGGGGTCGATGGTGTCAGACATAGCGGTATCCCATATCGGAGTTTCCCGCATTTATCCGCCATTCCACACGATCGTCCATGAGATTTTAGCCAGATAGGTACAGACAGGGCAGGACCGTGTGCACCGCAAAGGTGTGGAGCGCGACAACCCTTCCCCATTTTACCCGTATACCCCATCTGATAAGGATGTGCCCATGCGCGTTTGCCTGTTGCTCTTAGGTGCTTTGGTGATCGGCCTAACTGGCTGCGGTGGACCGTATTTGCGTCGGGTACCCGGGGATGCAGGTGGGGTACCGGTACAGATAACGGTGACTATCAGCCGCGATTTTGTTCGGGACCTGCGTAACCGTGGTCCAGTCGGGCGAGAAACGGTGGTCTATAGCCAGGGCTTTTATAGCGGGTGGTACGGTGGTTATGGACATCCAGGTTACTGCCCGCCTGGGTATCGTTATCGCTACGATCCATTCTGGCATAGTAATGTGTATTGGACTGGCCCCGCACCAACCCAGGTTTATTTACTTGGCGGCGATGGACCAAGCCAGGCGCGTTTGTTGCGCACCGAACTAGATTACGGAACGAATATTATCAACCTGCATATTCGCCCAGGGCGGTTGGTGACACTCACCATCCAAGCCTATGGTGGACTTGAGGGTTGGGAAGAAATAGCGAAATTTACTGCCGCCGACCAACCCGGACAGCAGGTGAATATCGATATTAAAGAACATCCACCACACGTCACGATTACGAATCCCGATGGCTCGGTATTTATTACGCCGGCCCCAATCGGTCCGCCAGCACCGCAACCGGCAGTAATTCCACCAGCCCAGCCATAAAAGTACGGATCATCATTTCCCGTTCGTCAATGATAAGCGAAAAGCCTGCGGATTGACTCCAACGTGTGCGCGAAATAGCCGAGAAAAATAAGCCGCGTCACTATAACCAACTTGTTTCCCTATCGCGGCGACGGAAAAATCAGCTTTACTCAGTAAAACTTTTGCCCGTTCAATACGTGCGGAGGTTATGTAGCGCATGGGCGAAATACCAAAATGGGATGTGAATACGCGGCATAAATGCTCGTAACTTCGATCCAATTTCATGAGTAAATCCGGTAACGCCGTGGTTTCAGTTAAATGTTCATCGAGCAGTTGTTTAATATCTTGCGCTAATTCCGGTGCGGCGGAGAGCTGTGCTTCGCCATCTTCACAGAGTAAACGTATTAACATTTCGAGTAACACGGCGCGGCAAGATAAACGTTCATCCTGTCGGCGTGTGGCCCAACGATGGAAAATGGTTTCGGCTAAATCATCGATGGTGCGACGGGCTCGAATGCGGCCGTGTATTGGTCCGGCGGGAATCCAATCAGGAGCAAAGCGTATTAACGCAGGATCAGGGCGATCGGGCGGGACCGTACAGATCGGTGTGGGTGTCCATGATGTGCTAATCCAATCAAAATGAATACAGGTGCGTTGGACGGGGCCTTCATCGACCAACGTTAAATGAGGCGCATTGGGCGGGATAATCAAAAATGTTCCAGCGGGACAATCGTACACTGTGCCGGATAATGGTTTTGCCCGCCACGGTGCGGCTTTGGTAGCTGGGATGGCGGACCACGCCTTCGCATTCGGTCCAGCAAATCCTGGGCTACTCAACGGCGCGTCAGCAGGAATCTGATCGGTAATGGTAACGCGGCATTTACCAGCCTGAAATAATATTAACTCATGATCAAATAATTGCCGCCAAGGTTCTACTTGTCCCTGTGACCAGCGCCCACGCCAAATGGTCTGCACTCGCGGGTAAATGCGTTCTAAATAATGACCAAGATCCTCGGTGGCTGGCATGGGATACAGGTTAGCATGAGATCATCATCAAAAAAGTCCAAGCCTGATCAGAATCAGACCATTGCGCTTGGCGGTCTATTTTGCTTATGCTGACCGCCATCACTTGCAGAAAAGGCGCTACTATGCCTCGTAAAATATTGCTCATGTTGATGACTTGGTGTTTGGCGGTTTCGTTATCGCATGATTTGAGGGCGGTTGAAACTCCCGCACCAGTTCCTGTTACCCTCTTTGATGGCACGACTCTGACGGGATGGCAGGGGGATACCACCGTTTGGCGCGTAGTTGATGGGGCAATTGTTGGTGGGTCGTTAAACGGAAATCCACAGAATGAATTTTTAGCCAGCGATAAAAAATACCGTAATTTTATTTTAACCATAGAATATCGTTTAATTGGTAGCGAAGGATTTGTGAACGGGGGCGTGCAAATACGCAGTGAACGAATGGCCATGCCAGCACATGAAATGATTGGGTATCAAGCAGACATTGGCGCAGGGAAATCAGGTAATTTATACGATGAATCGCGGCGTAAAAAGACGCTGGCAATGGCAAATAAATCCTTGGTCGAAGCCATAGAAAAACCTGGCGAATGGAATCGCTACGAAATCATTTGCAAAGGTCCACGTATCCGTTTGCGCCTCAATGGAACGCTCACGGCCGATTATGTTGAGCAAGACGTAAACATTGAACAGTCGGGACATATCGCTTTGCAAATTCATGGTAAATGCAAGGCTGAAATTGCCTTCCGTAATGTGGTGATAACGGACTTACCCGACGACCCTAAAATTGATGCCGAAGATATTATTGCGCGTATCACCGAACCGCGACTGATAACGAAGCCGACACCGTTTCAGGGTCAGCAATTGATTGGCGAGTCCAATGAAACGGTCGTTTTTCTTGGTCAAGAAAATCTCGTTCGCGATAATCGCGCAGGTGTTTTAGAATCCTATTTGGCTGCGTCATGGGCCAACTTACGGCCACGTTTTCGTTCCATGGCGTGGGAAGGTGACACGGTGTATGAACAATGGCGCGACCTCAATTTTGGTGGCTGGGAAGAACAATTACAGGCAGTTGGCGCGACTATGGTTATTGCGCAATTTGGTCAAATCGAAGCGTTTGATGGCGTGGAGCGCATTCCTGCTTTCATCACAGCTTATCATCGTTTTCTCGATCGAATTAGTGCCCGCACGCCACGCGTGGTGTTGTTGTCGCCGGTGCCATTTATGCGAACCACTTCAACCACCTTGCCCGATTTAACGAAGCGCAATCAAGTGGTGAAAGCCTATGCCGAAGCGGTTCAGGCAATCGCACTTCAACGTGGTGCGATCTATGTCGATATCTGGTCGTCATTATTAGCATTGGCCGAACACCCAGGATTAAGTGATGATGGAGTGCATGTGCATGAGGCAGGTGCACAAATCGTGGGGAAATTATTTGCCGAGCGAATGGGTGCGATGATGCGCGTCAATGAGTCCGCGCTTGCGGCCATCGAACAAAAAAATAAATTATTCTATAATAGTTGGCGTCCTGCAAATTGGAATTTCGTTTATGGTGATCGTATTACTCAGCCATTTGCCCAGGCCGGCGGCGACCGCCCATCATTGATGGCCACGTTTGAAAGTCAGAAGCCCATGATCGCGGCTTATGATCAGCATATTCACTCGCTTTGTTTGGGACAGCCAGCACCACCCATTCCTAGTCAACAGAAGTTGCCAGGGGCAGATGAAGGATTGCCGTCCCCAGCCGCTGCTTTGGCAGCGTTAACCGTTGCCGATGGGTGGAAAATTAGTTTGGCGGCAAGCGAATTAGATGGGGTATCAAAGCCGACCCAAATGGCCTGGGATGAGGTTGGTCGATTATATGTGGCGTGTTCACCCAGTTATCCGCATCCGTTACCGAATGTCGCACCAGCTGATTATATTTTAGTTTTAGAGGACGCGGATCATGATGGACGCTTTGAGAAAACTTGGCGATATGCGGAAGGATTATCCATGGTCTTGGGCGTGGCACCTGGGAATGGCGGCGTGTACGTCTGTGATTTCGATCGTTTATTGCATCTCACAGATACGGACGGTGATGGCCGAGCCGATCATACGCGGATAGTTTTGGCCGGCTTTGGTATTGGCGACACGCATCAAATGATTAACTCAATTTGCTACGGGCCAGATGGTTGTTTGTGGTTTACGCAAGGCCGCCATGCAAATTCACGGATTGAAACGCCACATGGTGTGGCCAGCTTAGAGCAAGCCGGTGTCTGGCGATTAAATCCCAAAACCTTGCGGCTTGATAGTTTTTTTAACCGGAACAAAGCGGGCTCTAATTGTTGGGGCGTGGCATTTGATGATTACGGTCAAGTATTTCATAAAACCGGTGAACGTCCGTTCGGCTATTGGTCGGTCCCTGGGCTTATTCGCACGGAAGAATTAGATAGTTATGACAAATTGGGCGCTTTATTTAAAAGTGATCGAAAAACGACCGCCATGGAATTCCTTGGCACGATGGCGATGGATACACAACTCCAAGGCGCCGTTATTCTTGGCGGATTTTTCGGCAACACGGTTGAACTCCATTATTTAAAAGACCATGGCGCTGGTTTTTCCTCAACCCAAGAGCCTAAAATTGTGACTTCTCGTGACACGTCATTTCGTCCCGTTGATGTAAGCGTTGGACCAGATGGTGCGATCTATGTGCTTGATTGGTGCGTGCGGGTCATTGGACATTACCAAGCCAGTTATGCCGATCCTCAACGTGATCGAGTGCATGGCCGTATTTGGCGGTTAACGCGTTCCGGTATGGCATCAGTGACGGCTCCTTCTCTGACGGGAAAGAAACCAGAACAATTATTACCGCAGTTGCATTCATCGGAACGTTGGGTGCGAGCCCAGGCGCAACGTTTATTAGTGGATGGAAATTCAGCTGAGGTAATAAAGGCCATTGAAGATGACGTGTTACGTGGGCTGAATGATGAGCGAATGGCCATTGCTTTGCTAGGTATTTTGCAAGCCCATGATCATCTATCTCTGCCATTGTTGGATCAAGTTCTAACGAGTCATGATTTTCGCGTGCGAGCGTATGGAATGCGCACGGTCGGAGCGATGGCGAAAACTAATCCGGGATTATTGGAGCGCTTACAACGTGGTATTCACGATGCTCATCCACGCGTGCGATTAGAAAGTATCGTTGCGTGTGCTGTGATTAATTCCACCGCAGCAGCAGAGGTCGCTGTTCAAGCGGTGGATGAACCGAGTGATCCCTTTATTGATTTCACCCTCAAGCAATCATTAAAATCAATGCGTCCCATCTGGGAAAAAGAATTTAAAAATGGCTCGCTAAAAACAAACGATACGCAACGTACCTACTTACAAAAATTAGTTGGCGCTGTTGCTCTTCCGCCATCACCAGGCAAAGAAATTTACGAACATTTGTGCCTTGCATGCCATCAAGCCGATGGCAATGGTTTACCAGGACTTTACCCCCCGCTGACATCTGGCAGCTGGGTGAGTGGATCGGTAACGCCATTAATTCGCGTGATAACGCATGGATTAACTGGACCCATTACCGTGGATGGAAAATCCTATGGCGTCGCCAACCCATTGCCCATGCCACCAATGGGACTAACTGATACGCAGGCGGCTGAAGTTTTGACCTACATCCGCAGTAATTTCGGAAACAACGCCCCGCCCGTCAGCGTTGAAGCCGTCACCAGTGAACGCGCGAAACACGTCGGCCGCCGTACGATGTGGACCGAGGCGACGGCTTTGGCGGAATGACGAGTAGTGACAAATAAATAAATAAACGATTCCGTTTCATTTCTCGCCCGAGAGAGAAATGAAAGAGAGTATAATGAAGTTAGCCGGACGCCAATTGCTCACGCTGATGCGCAATGTCTAACGCGGCTAAACGATAAGCTTCGGCGAGGGTTGGGAAATTAAAGGTGTTAGCGATAAAGACGTCGATGTCTTGTTCAGTAATTAAGGCCATTTGTCCGACGGTGACGAGTTCGGCGGCGCCTTCGCCGACGACTTGGACGCCGATTAAGCGCATGCCTTGTGGGTCGGCGACCATTTTCAGTAAACCGTCTTGCACGGCGGCGATTTGGCCGCGGGCGAGTTCGCCGAAATTAGCTCGGCCAACTAAGACTTTGCCGTATTTTTCGCGCGCTTGCGCTTCGCTCAGGCCAACGCTCGACATTTCTGGAATGGCATAAATACCAACCGGAATCATTTCAAGTGGAACGCCAGGGGGCTGGCCCAGTGCATTGCAAATGGCGCGACGACCTTGGTCCATGGATGCGGAGGCGAGCGATGGGGGTCCGATGACGTCGCCAACGCCGAAGATGTGCGGTACGGCAGAGCGATAGCTGGCATCAACGGGTAAAATACCGCGATTAGTGGCTGCTAGTCCGGCGGCCTCAATATTTAATCCATCTAAATTCGCAGTGCGGCCTAACGCGCAAATCATTTTTTCACTGCGTACTTCAAAGCCATTATCCAAGGTGGTCACGACTTCGCTGAGTCCGTCCCATTCGATTTTTTTTACGGAACGACCACCGATGTAGCAGGAATTATTTTCGCCTAAGGCGGTCACAAAACGGTCGGTTAATTCTGGATCCAAAAAAGCGAGTGGGCGTTCGCCTTTATCAATCATGGTCACTTTGGTGCCCAGACTGGCGAATACTGAGGCGTATTCAGAGCTAATAACGCCACCGCCCAGTACGGTGAGCGAGCGCGGTAAATAGGTGAGCGATAAAATGGAGTCGCTGTCTAAAATATGTTGATGATCAATGGGTACTTCGGGCGGATTACGCGGACGCGATCCGGTGGCGATAACAATTATTTTAGCCGTGACTAAGCGTATTTTGCGATCTACTCCGGTAACGGCGATGGTGTTGGCATCCTGGAATTTAGCCCGGCCATGCCACAGCTCGACCTTGGCGCGTTGTAATTGTGTGCCCATGGAATTTTGATGGGCGGTGACGACTTGTTCTAAACGGGTCATTAAACTAGCGACCTGAATATCCTCGCCCATGGCAATGGGACAGACATCCGCGCTCTTTTTGCGGAATCCGGTTAAGGCAAGCGCGGTTTCGCGTAATGTTTTCGATGGAATTGTCCCGCGCGACACACAAGCGCCACCGACGCTGGCTTCACGTTCAATCAGTAGTGTTTTTTGTCCGCTGCGCGCTGCGTGCAGCGCTGCGCCGTGACCAGCAGGGCCACCACCAATAATAATGACATCATAAGGAATAATCGGATCAGTCATGGGCCGTCCTTGGCGAAGGAGAGGGAAGTAGCAAACACATTATCCGACGGCGTTAACCATCGTTTTAACTTTGTCGCATTGGCCGAGCAAAGCGTCCATTTCGTCCGGATAGAGATTCAAAGATTCTAGCATCGGATGTTCACGAATTTGATCGGCGGTGGGTACTCGTTCGCCTGGGACTGGCATTAACATATGTGCCATGTCATCAGCCAAGTTTGTCATCATTGCCGTTTGCGCCGCAGTTTTTGACGCGGTTGGGGAATGATGATGTAAAATGGTTTTGCCTAAACGAGCAGGTAATGACCAGCCATTAACTAAGGCGGAGCCGATGCGGGTATGCAAAGCGGTCATGACCGGAGTGGTGGCAGCGAGATTAAATGGGCAGTTGGCTTTTTTGTGAAGGTCAACTAATTCCTGCAGCAAGACTGGGCGACCGACGTAATGCAATAAACCACAGAGGAAGGCCTCTTCCACATTCCAGCGACGGCTACGGGCGATTTCTTGAGCGAATGCGCCAGCCGCTAATGAATGTCTGAATGTCTGAAAAGGGCTTTGACTAAATCTTCGTGACCTGGAACGGCAAAGACTTTACTTTGACAAGAAATCACCAAGGCAATTTCGCGTACTTTTTTCATGCCCATGCGGCTGACGACTTGATCCAGCGACACCAGCGGCACCGCTGGCGCATATAAAACCGAATTCGCTAAACGCATTAAATGGCCAGCCATGGCCGCATCGCGTTGCACTAATTGCGCTAAGGCACGCGAATCGGCGTTGGGGTCGTTGCACATATTAACGACTTTGCTGGCAACGTCGGGCAGGACAGGCAGCTCTAATGTATTCTGCGAAATTCGCTCCATCAGTAACAGGCGAACAGCATCGGGCAAACCGGCGGCAGTGCCGGTGGAAGCTCCAGGTGCAGAGGTTGGCGTCGTGTTCATTGGGCATCTCGCTGCTCAGCAAAGTCGCTCAGCAGTGATAGATACGTCAGAAATCGGCTGGCAGCAAATCAACGTTTGTGATTTGGGCTGCCGAAATAACGGGTGCAATCAGCCTGGCGACACGTAAGTGTATTTGCAGCAAATGTTTAGGTGAATTTAACATGAGGTGAACGCACCGTCCACCCAAGTTTAAATTTTTGCACAGGTGGATCGACTCAGTCCTCAGTTAAAGTGGGTCGAGCGATTTCTCCCCAAACAAATAACGCCGCCACGAAATGACGTGGCGGCGTTGTCAGTTTTCTCAGGCGAATAAAAATTAGGCTTTGGCGGCTAAGTCCGCTTTACGTTGCGCCTGACGTTCTTTCGCCGCAAGTGCTGCTAATTCGCCTGGGGCGTGCTTGGCACCTGCAGCGGCGATGACAGCCATGACGTCGCCATCTTTGGCGTTGAGAATAGATTCTGGTAAGTGCGCGGCTTCACCTTTGCCGCCAGTTTCTTCGACGTATTTTTTCCACGCGGCGGTTACGTCCTGGGAATTTTTGTAACTGCAGAATTTTGGTCCGCACATGGAACAGAACTCAGCTGATTTAAATGCGTCATGGCCCAAGGTCGCGTCGTGTTTTTCACGGGCACGGTCTGGATCCATGGCCAATTCAAATTGTTTATTCCAATCGAAATTCCAGCGCGCATCGCTCATCGCGTCGTCCCAATCGCGGGCACCTTTGCGGTGGCGGGCGATGTCGGCGGCGTGGGCAGCAATTTTATAAGCAATGACGCCTTCACGCACGTCAGCTAAATTAGGCAGTCCTAAATGTTCAGCTGGCGTGACATAGCACAACATCGATGCGCCATGCCAGCCAGCGATGGCCGCACCGATGGCGCTCGTGATATGATCGTACCCAGGAGCCACGTCGGTGGTGAGGGGGCCAAGCACATAAAATGGTGCTTCGTGGCAGACCTCTTGTTCCTTTTTCATATTCATTTCGATCTGATCCATCGGCACG
>SYDV01000476.1 GCA_005801395.1 Planctomycetia bacterium
AATTAATGGCCGACCAATGGCTACGAAATTTAGGCGTGCAAACACGTTTAACTATTTTGCCGCAAACTGAATTACGTAGTCGTGAAAAGGCTATCGACTATGATTTATCTTTTGCCATATGGTTGGGAGATTTTTTAGATCCGACCACATTCTTAGATTGTTTCCGCATAGATGGCGGCGCAAATCGCACAGGATATGCTGATCCAGGCTATGATGCACTATTAGATCAAGCTTCAGCCTCGATCGGGAAAACTCGGTGGGAAGCGCTAGAAGCAGCGGAACTGCGCTTAGTGACAGCCGTGCCACTCATTCCATTACTACACAATGCTTGTTCTTTTTTAGTCCGTCCCAATTTAAATGGGATCCATGCCAATCCGTTGGAAATCGTACATTTCGACAGCATTTCATGGGCGTCGCCAACTAGCCAACAGCCTTAATTTTCTGTCCCTCATAATTCGACCAAACACTTGCAGCGTTGCGTGTCTCTGAAATTAAATTCAGCGACACGCAACACCGACCGGTTTTACACCGGTGCGTGTTCGACCAACAACGTAACCGTGACGCGGTTAGCAGATTGCTCAACCGAGGCGATCACATCGAGGTTCGATCCCAATTGCGAGCGAAAGCGTTCAGCCGTCGCACGCGCGGCGACCGGATCCGGTTCGCCATGGTTGTCGAACAATTCAAAGCGGTCCATCCCACCACAAGCAGTGAGATAGCTAACCAGGCCTTCGAGTTCCTGGGAGACGGATACTGACATCGGCGTTCTCCTATGTTGTATTTTACTTTCCATTTACGGGATCGGTGGCGCAAGAGTCACAACTTTCTACATCCCGCAGCGTGTCCTGCACACCAACACTTGCATTTTTGCTATTCATCGGCACGAGCCAATAATACAAAATCGTCGAAATGATGGCCCAACCAGCTTGCAACACTGGCCACCAACGTCCGCTAATTTTACTTTCACCTGCCGTACGCACTTTCGCGGTAACGGGAATTTCGCACACGCGCAGAGATAAACGAAATGCTTTGACCTGCATTTCTGCCGTCCAACCAAATGCCGGATCATTCATCTGCAAACGCGCCAACGCCGCCATTGAAATACAACGAAATGGACCGAGATCCGTCACTGTTTTACCGTAAAGCAAACGCATTAATGCCGCAGCCACCAAATTACCCATGCGTTGCGGTGGCGTAAGCGCACCGACTTCGGCGTGTCCTAATACCCGGCTACCAATAACGAGATCAAATTGATTGGTTATCACCGGGGTGACGATTGATGATAATAGCGACAAATCATCCGCACCGTCCGCGTCGCAGAAGACCACGGCGGCTGCATCTGCTGGAACCGTCGCCAACGCAGCAAGGCAAGCCGACCCATAACCGCGACGAGGAGCTGGTACTACGGTTGCACCGGCTGCGGTGGCCACGGCCACGGTCGCATCGCGACTGCCATTATCAGCGACGATTATGCGAGTAATGCCTTGCGAGCGTAAACTAAGAATGACCGCCGCGATGGATAATTCTTCATCTAAGGCGGGAATAACGGCAACAACTTTGGCATTACCCGCAAAACTGGTCGTATTCATTTTTAACCGTCATTCCCTCAACGATGCGGAGAAACTTACGTGGTAGATGCGACAATGTTTGCTGTCATGACTTAGCAAGGGGTACATGCTGTCGCTCAGTGACGTTTAATGACCTGCCGACCTGGGTTTCCATCAGCCTTTCTACGACGACAAACCTCCCCCCTCCTTCCGTACGTCGACCAATGAATTCGACATCTACAGCTCACCACTTCAGCCCACCGAGTGCATCATGTCAGAATTAATTTCATTACCGCTCTTCATGAGCCAGAGCACGCGATGATCACAAGAACATTACCATGGTCACATCCTGTCACGCGCACCAGCATGAGCACCCTACAACTTAATTTAGGGCGTTATTGCAATTTAGCCTGTCTTCATTGTCACGTCGAAGCAGGGCCTAAACAATTTGAAATGATCAGTGCAGAGACGCGGGATCGCCTGATTGCTTGGATTGAAACCCATCGCCCAACAACCGTTGACTTAACTGGCGGTGCTCCTGAATTAATTCCCGGATTTCGCGACCTCGTTATTGCCGCCCACCGTGTTGGGGCAAAAGTTATTGACCGTTGTAATTTAGCCGTGCTGGATGAACCAGGACAAGAAGACCTAGCGCAATTTTTGGCTCATCATCAGGTCATGGTCGTCGCCAGCATGCCGTGTTATTTAAAAGACAATGTCGATGCGCAACGTGGCAAAGGTACTTACGACCGATCGATTGCGGGTCTACAACGCTTAAATGCCGTAGGCTATGGGCGTGATCCGCGCCTACCACTTAATTTAGTCTACAATCCTGGGGGAATTGGTTTGCCGCCGCGCGAAAGCGATTTAGAGCCGTCTTACCGCGAACGACTAAAACAAGATTGGGACATTGATTTTACTCGTTTGTGGTGCTTGGCCAACGTCGCCATTACACGCTGGCGACGCCACCTAGAACGACTTGGTACATTAGACGCCTACGAAGAGCGTTTAGAAAAAGCTTTTAATCCAACTACATTAGAAGGCTTAATGTGTCGTTCAACGCTTAGCGTCGATTATCAAGGACGCTTATTTGACTGTGATTTTAATCAGGCCTTAGGACTACCTTTAAATGGTGGTGCGCCCCGCTATTTATGGAAGGTTGTCCCCGCCGACGTTGATGGCACCACTATCGCCATGGACCGCCACTGCTTAGCCTGTACGGCGGGATGCGGTTCTAGCTGTACTGGCGCAGTAACCAAATAACTAGGAATTCGCACATGCGCTTTTTATTCTTCTTTTTATTCCTAATACCACTGCCTGCGGTCGATGTGATAACTCCTACGATAACCGTTCCTGCTTTGGCAGCTGATCATCTTGAATTAGCAACCGTATTGAAATCGGTGGTCAAAGCGGACGGTGTCGATTACTCAGAGTTACGACGCGATACTTCAGCATTAGATCGTTACCGAGTGCAATTAGCACGAGCCGCGACGCCCACAAACACACAAGAAAAAATCGCCTTTTACATTAACGCTTACAACGCATTCACGTTA
Source organism: Planctomycetia bacterium (assembly GCA_005801395.1). The sequence goes on from SYDV01000476.1 coordinate 3,101, forward strand.
GCGCTCGTCGCGGAACAATTACCGGCAGACGCCTCTACATGGAACCGCTGGAGCATCAAAGACGCTGGCGGTTGGTTCACTTCCGTATGGAAATATTACACCTTTGAATTAGCTGGAACGCGCGTGACCTTGGACCACTTGGAGCACGGCCTCCTTCGTCCACTCGGCGAGCCACGCATTCATTTTGCCATTAATTGTGCTTCGCGCAGTTGCCCATCTTTAGCTGCCACGCCCTATTTAGCGATCACCTTAGAACAACAATTGGAGGCAGCCACCAAGGCGTTTGCGAATAACCCGTATCATTTGCGTTTAGTTGATGGCAATATTATCACCAACCCCATTTTATCCTGGTTCGCCGTGGATTTTGCTGCGAGCGGTGGTGTGACTAAATTTCTCGCCAGTCGCGTTACGCCAAGTCCCATCGCACATCAATTAGCCACGAATGCTAAACTGACGTATTTCACCTACGACTGGTCGTTAAATATCGCCGCCACCCCATGACCAGCATATATCCTTTCTTTGCCATCCTGATCGCCGTGCTGTATAGCGCGGCGTTATTGGCATTGGCAATTTATGGGATGCATAGTTTATGGTTGTTATGGTTGTATCTCCGCCGCCGGTCAGCGATGGATGCACAAGAAGCCTTTGAAAAAACGGTGGTTATTCCACCTGCTGATCTGCCACATGTGCTGGTGCAAATTCCGCTCTACAATGAACGCGATGTCGCTGACGGTGTTATTGCCGCTGGTGCCGCACTCGATTATCCTGCGGATAAATTACACCTCCAAATATTAGACGACAGTGACGATGATACGCGCGACCGCGTTGCCAATGCGGTCGCCACGGCACGAGCACGCGGCATTGATGTCGTCCAGCTGACGCGACCGGATCGCATTGGTTATAAAGCTGGTGCCCTGGCTCATGGCTTGCACCACAACGATTCTCCGTTTATTGCCATTTTTGACGCCGATTTCCAACCACGTCCGGATTTCCTTAAACGAGCCATTATTCCGTTTCTCAGCGATGAGCGCTTAGCCTTAGTGCAAGGCCGTTGGGATCATGCGAATCGTCACGCGAATGCCCTCACTGCCGCGCAAGCCTTAGGCATTGATAGCCATTTCGGAATTGAGCAAGGCGCACGGGCATGGAATGATTTAACCCTGAATTTTAATGGCACGTGCGGCATCTGGCGTCGCAGCGCCATCATGGATGCTGGTGGTTGGCAATACGATACGCTAACCGAAGATATGGATTTAAGTTACCGTGCACAATTGCGCGGTTGGCGCTGTACGTATCGCCGTGGCTTAGCAGTCCCTGGAGAATTGCCATCAACCTTAGGCGCGTGGCGGTCGCAGCAATTTCGTTGGGCCAAAGGTTCCCTGCAAACTATGGTAAAATTGGCTGGACCCATATTACAGTCCTCGTGGTCTTGGCCACGTCGTATCGCTGCGCTATTGCATGTCAGCCATTATATAATTCATCCGTTAATTTTCTTATCGGTTTTATGTGCGCCGCTCGCCATGCTGGCGGTACCGTTGCTGCCATCGGCTATGGTCGCGGTGATGATATCGTGTTTCGTCATCGGTGCGGGCGCTCCTTTTATATTATACACGGCTTCGCAATTAACTTTGCGCGGTTGGACTGGATTGCGACATTTACGCGATTTACCGATGCTAACCGCGATGGGCACCGGCATTGCCGTGTCGAATAGTATTGCCGCGTGGCAGGTACTGCGCGGAGTGGCTACGCCTTTTGTCCGCACGCCCAAAAAGGGTTCATCTCTTGGCAGCTATCGCTCATCAGATGCCAATAGTTGGCCAGAATTATTACTTGCTGGTTGGTCTGCTAGTGGATTGATCATTGGTTTTTCCTGGTCACATGTGTGGATGACGCCGTTATTGTGGTTATATACTGGCGGTTTCGCCTGGATTGGCTGGCGAACATTACGTGAAAACGGTTTAGGTTACAAAGACTTTCGGCTACCGCTTATCGGTTTATTGAGCATCGTTTTATATGCTTACCTGGCGCAATTATCCGAATCGTGGCGGGAATTGCCCGTCACCTTTGCCAGTATTGGAGTGCTATTAGGCGGTTTATACTTGATTGCCGTAGCCCTCATTCGTTTACCGTTAGCGCCTGGAAAAAAAGCACCGTCGCTCCTATTTATTTTAACCGTTGCCATCATCATGCGCTTATGGTGTTTAGGGCTAACACCATCCGATGATGTCGCGCGTTATGCGATTGAAGGTCAGCAAATCATGGCGGGGGAAAATCCTTATGCCGTTGCACCAGCTGCATCGACCATCACCGCAACGTTACCGACCGCGATTACGGCACCGCTAAACCATGGTGATTGGACCGCAATATATCCGCCATTGGCACTGACTTATCACGCACTGATTAGTTCCATTTCACCTGATCCACTCGCCTTTCAAGTTGCCGCCTTAATCTTAGAAGGCATCGCTCTGTGGTTAATTTTTCTCCTGCTACGACAATACACATTACCAACGTCTTATGTGTTAATGGCTGCGTGGAATCCGATTGGTCCATTATTTATCTCCGGTGAAGGTCACCACGATATCTTAATGGCGATTTTGATTTTAGCCGCGTTATTTTGCGCGGGACGCGGCAATCTCGTCTTGGTTAGTTGCGCCGCCTTAGTGAAACCTTTTGCTGCGATTGCGTTATTACCCACCCTAATCCGTCAACGTTGGTGGTGGTGGTTATTGCCACCACTATTCGCCATCATGGCATATATGCCATTTGCTGGTGCGGGGCTTGGCATGGTCGATAGCCTCGGTCGCTTTGGTAGTCAGTTACATTTTCATGGCGCAATTGATCCATTAATTGGCGAAGTGTGGTCCTGGTTCGTTCCAACAACTATCGTGCGCGCGTGCACGGTGATCACCCTTGTTGTGCTCTTGCTAGGTGGCTGCCTGATGGTGCTACGGTCGCATCGTGGTGCGCCAACGCCCGCCCTTTATGCGCAATTATTTGCACTTTTATTGCTTTGCCTGCCAACCGTACACCCGTGGTACTTCGTGCTCATCGTGGTGATACTCCCGTTTACGACGTCATGGGGACTGTTAGTGTGGACCGCGATAGCGCCGTTGTATTGGTTGCATGGAATCGCCATGTTACCGACCGGCACCTGGTATGAATCTGGTTGGGTTACGAGTTTAGCACATATGCCTGCCATTGCCTTATTGGCATGGGAAGCAGCCGGTCGCCCCACACTGGGGCAACGTGCTAAAACGAAATCCACATGGGAGATGAGCGCATGACGAATCAAACGCTGTGTGTTTTCGCACGCGCCCCAATAAAGGGACAGGTAAAAACTCGCTTGGCGAAAGCGTTGGGTGATGATGTTGCGATGCAGGTCTATCGCGCGTTATTAGCGCACACCGGCATGGTGGCGGCAAAATGGGCCGGACCAGTTCGCGTTTTTGTCACGGGTGATATGAACCAATTACACGACAGTAAATTGGGCGCATTTACCTTAACCAATCAAAGTGACGGTACCTTAGGCGCGCGCTTATTAGCTGGTGTAAGCCAAACATTAAAAACGTCACCCAGTGGCGTGATCGCCATTGGCACTGATTGTCCAAGATTACAAATCGATCATTTGACCACGTTAGCTTCTGGATTACAGCACGCCGCAGTTGCCATCGGTCCCGCGCGCGATGGTGGTTATTGGGGCATTGCCGTTAACACCTTAGCGGCAGCAAAAGTTTGTTTTGCGAATGATCTGCCTTGGTCCGAGCCAACATTAATGGTCGCCACGCGCAAGCGCTTAGCTGCGGCCAATATACCGTGCGGACACGGTGAGTTGCTCAACGATCTGGATACGGTTGCTGATTTAAACCGTGCCGAAGCTGCAGGATTCCGTTGGAGTGATCAAGGGACCACATGATTTCTATGCTCACGCGCTACTACCACTGGTTACACGGACGTTGGCCAGCGGGTGTGCCGGAGCAGCTACCCCAGGTTAAAGATGACGGCAGTACGGTTGTGCCTGGGGTTTTTATTGTTGGTGATTTGACTGGAATTCCGTTACTGAAATTTGCCCTCGATTCGGGCGCGCGAGCGGCGAAGCGCTGTGTGGCTGAAATTTCAGCAATTAAAACGGCATCCCCTTATGATATTATTATTATAGGTGGTGGGGTCGCTGGCATGGCGGCTGCCTGTGAGTGTGCGAAAGCGGGCGTGCGTTTTACCGTCATCGAAGGCACCCGTCATCTCAGTACGATTCGTAATTTCCCGGTTGGTAAACTCATATTTACTTATCCGATGGCCATGACACCAACGGGCGATCTACAAGTTGGCGCTACGGTTAAAGAAGCGCTATTGACTGAATTAGAGCAGCAACTCACCAAGCATAATATTCCTGTCCACCATGGCACCGCGAGTCACATCACCCGTCAGGGTGAGATAATCAGCGTCAATGTAAAAGAAGGTCCATCCCTTCAGGCCAAGCGCGTAATCATTGCTATTGGCCGCAGCGGAAATTATCGCCGTTTAGATATTCCTGGCGAAGAACTCCCCATCGTTACGAATCGCCTTCACGATCCGAAATATTATTCCAACAAGAATATCGTCATTGTTGGTGGTGGAGACAGCGCCTTAGAAGCCGCTATCGCTTGCGCTGAAGCCGGTGCCCAGGTGACGTTATCGCATCGCGGAACTGATTTCGCGCGCGCCAAATCAGACAATACCGCTGCGGTAAAGGCCTTAGCTTCGAAAAATCAATTACGATTGCGCATGGCTACCACTGTCAGCGCCATCACGAATAATTCACTGACCCTGCAGGGGCAGGATCGCACCGAACAAGTGCCAATCGACGCGGTTTTGGTGTTAAGTGTCCGCGAACCACCGCTTGATTTCTTTCGTCGTAGTGGCCTGCCGATTCGTGGTGAACGAAGTAAAGGAAAATTCGCCGCACTAATCGCGTTCCTTTTGGCGATGACCCTGATTTACGCGTGGAAGGGCTGGATTATTCCGCCACTGACCGGAGCGTTATTACCTGGGAAATTACTGTCGGGTTTCGTAGACAAAGCCGGTGATCCTCATTCGCTGCTGGGGGTTATTCTTAATTCCGCCGGACAACCAGGTTTCTGGGTCACGCTTGCTTATAGTTCCGTGGTCGTGGCTTTCGGTATCGACCGCATGCGACGACGTCCTACGCCCTATGTGCGATTACAAACACTTTGCTTAATGGCGATTCAATGTTTGCCGTTATTTATTCTGCCTGAAATGATTTTGCCCTGGTTAGGCGCCAATGATTTACTGCCGCTTACGCTCAGAGAAAATTTATTCCCCGATGATCAATGGTGGAAAGCGTACGGATTTATTTTGGCTTGGCCGTTGATGGCCTGGAACGTCTTCACCAAAGAACCAAATGCCTGGTGGCTCACCATTAGTGCAGTGCAGACCTTCGTTATCATCCCTCTGTTGGTGTGGCGCTGGGGCAAAGGCGCTTATTGCGGTTGGATATGTTCCTGTGGCGCATTAGCCGAAACCCTGGGTGATCGCCACCGTGATAAAATGCCACATAGCAAAGGTTGGAATCAAGTTAATATGGTTGGCCAAGTCATTCTTGCGACGGCATTTATTATTTTAATTCTGCACATCGTCAGTTGGATGGCCCCAACGATGGTGTCGCCAACCTTGGTCGAAACGGTTTTGATGAAAGGATATTGGAAACACGCCGTGGATTTCTTATTAGCTGGCGCGCTGGGAGTCGGCTTTTATTTCTGGTTATCGGGGCGAGTGTGGTGCCGCTTCGCCTGTCCGTTAGCCGCACTTATGCATATTTACTCGCGTTTTTCCCGCTTCCGTATCGTCGTCGAACAAAAAAAATGTATTTCCTGTAACGCCTGCAGCACCGTCTGCCATCAAGGCATCGACATCATGAATTTCGCCAACAAGGGCAAGCACATGGAAGACCCACAATGTGTGCGTTGTTCTGCCTGCGTACAAACTTGTCCAACCGGTGTCCTGCAATTCGGAGAAGTGAATGGCCAAGGTCAAGTCGTGCGCGTGGATTCGCTAGCAGCTAGTCCGGTGTTGATGCGAGAACGCCAAGCGCAGAATTAAAAAATCTGTCCGCTACCCTAATTACAAATTAATTAGTCTCGTCTGATAAAATACGCCGTTAATCAGGGATAATTAACGGCATGCTCTATTTGGAAAAGCTGAATTCATATCACCCGTTCGGACTTATCCGCCAACGCGTGCAATTTGTTCCACGCGGCGGCGTTCTTCCCATACCCAATTAATTTTCACCTGATCGCCGACTTTGAATTTACTGAGCGTCTCTAGCATCGCTTTATCCAAGCCGCCGCCGTCTTTGGGCATGCCGCCGCGCCAATGCGCCATAAATATAATATTTCCCTCTTTCGTTTTGAGGATTAATTTTCCTTTTTCATTGCTAACAATATTGCCTTCCGTCACACCCTTGGTGCCAGCGGGCATCGCATCGACCCCCTCTTTGTTGACTTCAACGCCTTCTTTGCCTTCTTTTTCCGCTGCGTAACAAGGAGCTGGTGCTATCAGCACCGCAGCCACTAACAAACTCACACCGAGTTGTAAAAGACGTTGGGACATAGATAAGTTTCCTTAAAGTGTGGCGTTTATGCGGTAATATCCCAAATGGGATATTACCACCATATCGGCCACACGATGTTCGTCCATATTGCTTTAACGAAGCTTGCGTGACCAGCAACGATGGGCTTCGTTGATACGGCAATGATGATTTTCGCAAATAAATCACCCCCACGTTTTAGACGTGGGGGCGAGTAATGAAAACGGAACTAAATGGTCGCGAGTTATTTTTCCACCAGTTGTTTTACCACGAGGTAATTCGCTCCCTGGCCGGCAAAGATTCGCAAGAGAATATCACCTGCGGTATTGGCTATCGCTTGTACCGCTTCTTTCGTTTTGCTGACTGGTTTACGAGCGATTTCCATAATCACCGTTCCAGGACGCAGGCCGACATTATCTGCGCGCGATCCGGGTACCACTTCATGAATGACAACCCCGGAAATGTGTTCTGGAATTTCGTAACGATCACGCGATTCCTGATCTAACTCACCGAGACGCACGCCGAGTTTCGCTTTTTCTGCTTCTTTTGCTGTTTCATCAACTTTATTTGTCACTGGTTCACCGGGCATTACTCCAATCGTAATCGTAAGATCCTGTTTTTTACCATCACGCAAAATGCCAACCGTAACATTCGTGCCTGGAACGGCTTGAGCGGCACGTAGACGTAACTGACTTAAATCGTCGACGGCTCGACCATTAAAAGTCATTAAGATATCTCCAGGTTTGACACCCGCCTGCGCGGCAGGGCCATCCTTGGGAACATCACCAATTAAAACACCTTGCTCTGCCTTGAGATCGAAAGCTTGGGCCAACTCTGGAGTTAGCGGCTGCAATAAGACGCCCATATACCCACGCACGACTTTACCATTCGCAATCAAACTATCTTTAATACCTTTGGCTAAATTAATCGGGATGGCAAATCCAATACCAAGATTACCTCCACTTGGGCTAAGAATTGCCGTATTTATACCAATTAACCGTCCGTGGGCATCAACTAATGCTCCACCGCTGTTGCCTGGGTTAATTGAAGCATCGGTCTGAATAAAGTCTTCGTAATCCGTTAATCCAACACCACGGCCGCGAGCGCTCACTAGTCCACTGGTCACGGTTTGGCCGACACCAAATGGATTACCAACAGCTAGCACCACATCGCCAACTTCCACCGCGTCGCTATCGCCCATTTTAATGGCTGGCACTGTTTCTTTGACCTCAATTTTTAACACCGCGAGATCGGTTTTTGCGTCTGCACCAACCAAGGTCGCAGTAAATCGCTCACGACCATTTACCATAGTCACAGTGATCGTATCCGCGCCTTCAATCACGTGATTATTTGTTAAGATATAACCATCTGCTGAAACGATAACGCCTGAACCAATCCCTTGGTTTTGCCGTGGTTGGCCACGATTACCTTGATCAAAGAAACGCTTCATTTCGTCCGGCACGCGCATGCCTTCTGGCACACGCATGCCCTCTGGTGCGCGCATCCGTTTTACTGATTTGCTAGTCGAAATCGTCACCACGCTGGGCGCGACTTGTTTCACGACGGGAGCAAAGCTGGTAGTCGATACGACAGACTGCGCCATTTGTTTATCCGCTGCGGCAAGTGGCAGCATGGCGGGGCCACCTACTAGGGCGATGGCAGCCAATACTGGTAGCAATAAACGAGGACGGTGAGATTGATGATAATGACGAAAACTCATAAGGGGCTCCTGAATAAAAATGAACTGATTATAATAAACGGTTAGGAGGAAAGAAAGCTTCCCTTTAATGTTTAATTAACCATTTGACGACAAATTTCCCTCAGGCTTACCATCTGCGTGAAATGATTGTGGGAACTTTTGCACCAATACCTGGTGCCTCTTTTGGCTGAGGGAGTGCTACACTGCGGCCATGCAGCACACAGTAGCCAACGCCAGCGGGAAAGAGAATCAGCCATTTGTTAGACATCAGTAGTCTGCGCTGCATGGCTACTCCCCCACGCCCAAGCGCTCGCACCCGTCCAATCGCTCCACGCTCGGACTATGCTGAGCCGACCGCACCTGCGACTCGCGCATCCGCGCGCAACGCAGCAGCTCCGCGAACGGCTAACGCTCACGTTGAAACACCCGTATCTCGCGCATCGGCACGCAACTCGCCGGTCAAAAGCGGACCGAGCAAAGGCTTTTACGCTCTGGTTGCGATCGGCATCTTACTACTTGGAAGCGTATTTACGATTAACCCAATTCGTCGCAGTATGGCGCTTAGCACGCTTGATGGTTTTAAAAATGATGGTGACAATCCTGCCGCCATTGCTGCTGCAGATTCTTATTTAGCACTAGCCGGTGATCAACCCAACGTCATCGCATCAACTATCCGCCAAGACGTTGGCCCAGTAAAGGCGCAAATACATTTAGCCAAAAAACTAAAGTTATTTACTGTGCTGATGATTATTGCCGAACGCCCACTCAAAACCGAAAATAGTGTTGGCATTAGCGAAGCTGATCGCATCTCAGCACTTAATACGGGTGCTGCAATTTACGACAGCGAGAAAAACGCCGATGATTTATTGCCTGATGACATTAAGAAATGGGCACAAAATAGCGGGCAATCACGAGAGATTGCCCAAGCTGCCATACAAGTACTAGTTACCACAAAACCAAAATACGTCTCGCAACTACTCACAGACATTGCCAATAATCCCGCAACCGATCCCGTATTGGCAAACCTCGCTATCGACGGACTTGCCGCACTAGCCAAATCGAGCAATTTAGGACTACTCATCAGCTTGTTGGGAGGACCAACCAGTGATTTAGCCGTCAGTAATAAACAATTAACTCACCAAATTATTAATTTATGCAACGGCGAACATTTGGGACCATTAACCGCTCTCTTAGATCACAAAAACGAAATCGTACGTGCGCTTGCTCTAGAAGCACTTGGCGGCCCCTTGATGCGACTGGGCGATAGCCCAGAACATGTCCAATTACGCAGCGATCTTGCAAAACGAATTAATCCAAAAATCGTCACAACGACGCCCCCCTTAGAACTTGCTGCCTCGTTAAAAACGGTTCGTGGATTACGCTTACTAGACTGCGCTGATGCTGTCCTAGGACTCGTGCCAACGTACAGCGAATTAAAATTACCCCAGATAGATAATGAGGTGATGTCTGACATATTAGGGCGAGCCTTAATTCCAACGATTCCACTCCCCGAGATGCCCAAGGATGGTGCTAAACCAACCGCGCAGGACGAATTTACTTTACGCATTCGTGCCCAGGGTGACGCATTAATTGTGAAGTTGTCGAATGGTCTAAGTAATGCAGACACACGCACCGTGTGCGCTAAATCACTGGGACTTATCCGCGATAAAACTTACCTCTCGCTCCGCGCGTCGATTGATCGATTAGCTGAGCATGGCGATGATGCGATATGTATGGATGCCCTGCATATTATTGTCGATAAAAGCTATGGTCGCGATGACGTCGTTAAACGCTGCGAGCGTTCGGTAACGAAATGGAAAAAATACCTTGATGAAGATCGCCCGCATTTTGAACGGGTAAAAAGCATTATTGAATGGATGCGCGAGAATGGAAAATACCAAATTGTCTCTGATGGCCGCGCGCGCTTAGGGATAAGCAAAGATTATTTGCAGGCTGCCCAAGCCGAACTCGACGCCTGGTTAGGTGACCCTAAATTCCTGCCGCCACTGGGCCTGACGCGCAACCGTATTGATGGACTCAATCAGGACGTGAAAATGCTTGGCATGAACGTGCGCAAAGCTTGGTCTGGGGCACTGTAACAAATTATCCGAAGACTTTTTCCGATTTTAAAGTTATCGTTTGAGCTTGACTGGTAACGTCGATTCGCGCACAGGTGCGGCTTGGCCATCAATGGAACGCGGGTCAACCACCGTAATATTTTCGCCATCAATCACGACATAAACTGAATGACCGTCGTCCGTCATAACGGGAATCACTTGTGCACGAACTTGGCTATCGCGCGCACGCTCGGTTTGCAGGTTTTGCAACCATGTCCATAAACCAATGGCTGCGGCAAGGCTTGCTGCCATGGCTACCGGCCAGGGAATGCGCCGATAATGTACTTGTTGGAATGACCACGATTTGCGTCGATTTCCCGTGGTTGGGATCGGCGTGCTCGTTTGTTCTATCGCAATATGAATGAGGTCATGAGCCGTTAAGGCTTCTTGGCAATCAACACAGCGGGATAAATGGGCAAATAAAGCTGGGTCACTGGCATCATCTATCACACCATCAGCAACCAACGGTAATAACGCTACGACATCATCACATGCGAGCACGACCGATGCGGGTGAAGACGAAGATGAAACTGACATTTGCGCTGGGTTCATAAATCACCACGCATAATATTTTCAAGTTGATCTTTGAGTGCCGCGCGACCGCGACATAAGCGCACTTCCACCGCTTGGCGGCTAATGTGAAGACGCTCAGCAATGGCTTCGTGATCTAAGCCTTCATCAATGCGTAATTGCAATGCTTCACGTTGAGTTTCTGGCAATTCATTCAGCGCTCGACGCACGGCTGTTAATCGTTCGCGCGATAAAAATAAATCGGTGGGATTACGTCCCATATCGCCCGTCGCGGAATGATCGCCCAAAACATCATGCGAAACGCCGCGGCGACGATCTTCACGCCGTAAAAAATCCAGACTGGCATTGCGGGCCAATTGGAACAGCCAACCGCGCAACGCTGCCGGATCTCGAACGGTATCGATACGACGCACCACTTTAAGACTTACTTCCTGATACACATCATCCACGGACGATGCGTCGCGCACATAACGTTGAATCGTGCGACGGAGCGCTCCCTCTTCACGGGCCAAAAGCGCCAAGGGTTCGGCTTGGTCGTTAACCTCGGTCATGGCTACAGCAGCAATGGTGTTGGTAAGCGGTGACATCGTAGGTGGGGACGACGACGACGGGGATAACCTTACTTGGTCCTTCCCAGATGCTTGCACATGATCAGATACATTGCTCACAGGCAGTTGTCCAAATGGCGGTTGGCTTACTGTTCAAACAAGACCGTCAAGGAAATGATATCACGAATGGACGCCTTTTGGCGTAACATGGCGACAGCGGCGAATCGCGCCGCGCTCACTTGGTCGCGCCGCAAGCTACTCTCGATTTCAGCAACCACTACGGCAAATGCTCTACTATGAGCTCCCACACGTTCGCTAACGAATAGTAGGTAGGCGTTGTTATCGATATTCAAAACGGGAGAAGCCTCACCAACCTTAGCGGTTTCAAAAACCAGATTGTCAAATGCGGCCTGATAGGTTCCCGTTTCAACCCACCCCATATCCCCGCCATCAACCGCATTAGGGCCCTGACTAAATTGTTTGGCGATTGTCTTAAAGGCTTCCACGTCTTTGCCCACTAACTTTGCACGTAATTCTTCTAGCGCCGCAGCCGTCATCGCCGCATCCCGTAATAACTTCGCTCGTTCTTCAATTTTTACTGCCTGCAGAGCAAGATCCAAAGATACCGCGTCTAATTCCGTACGTGATGCTTGCTGTGCGATTTCTTGAACCGCTTGAGCTAATAAGCGTTCTTGTTCATCTGCTGAAGCAATGGTGTAAGCCTCAATTCGACTTTCACTCGCATTCCGAATTGCTGGATCAAGCACATCCTGTGCGCGTCTAAACATCGCCGTGCGCATTTGTTTAATTTCCTGACGCTCAGCTATGCTACTCGGGCGCAAAATAATTTGATAGACTTTCGCACGTGCCGGACGGCTAAAATCAGCCTGTCGGGCTTTATAACTACGTTCCATATATTCGGGTGCGATATGCGGCACGCGACTTTCAAAATAACCCATCACCAATTCAATAATTTGTTGCCGTATAATAAATTTACGCTCTTCCGCCTGTTCACGTAGCGAATTTCCTCGACCTGACGCGCGCGACCGTTCCATTACCATTTGTGAAATGCGCTCGTAATCGACTAAACGAAAACCACGCTGTTCCGACAAAGCATAGCCATATTGAATTAATAATTCTTCTTCGGTTAATTCGACCAATGATTCTTCAGCGAAAGCAATAATCTCGGAACGCGTGGTCGGACGTGGACGGCCACGACGCTCATAATCAGACATGCGCATAGCATTGCGGCGCATAATATCGCCGAGTGAAATCACCGAATCATTAACATAACGCAACGTCAAATCAGCCGTGCTGGCATCTCTTTCGCCAGCGAAAATCGCCCCCCCACTTAAA
>SYDV01000477.1 GCA_005801395.1 Planctomycetia bacterium
CTGATTACCATCGCCGCGTTGAGCGAGGAGCAATAAAACTGAGGGTAGTGATACCAAGGTCAAAATGGTTGAGCTGCATAATCCACCCATGACGGCAACGGCGAGTGGGGCGCGTAGTTCGGCTGCCTCGCCCCAACCAATGGCGAGTGGTAATAGACCAAATACAGAGGTTGCCGTGGTCATTAAAATAGGACGTAGGCGCTCGCGACCAGCAGTGGCGATGGCCTCAGCCGGAGGCATTCCTTGGTCGCGACGAAGGTTGGCTGTGGTGACCAAAACAATTGCATTAGCCACGGCCACGCCAACGAGCACCACTAAGCCGATTCCGCTCATGACATCAAGTCCATGTCCAAATAAGAGCAATGCAGGGAAGGCACCAGCGGCAGCCATTGGTATGGAGAGAATAACGATGAGCGGTTGGCTAATGCTTTCAAATTGAATGGCCATCACCACCACCACTAAAAATATGGATAAAAGCAACATACCAGACATCGCGGACAAACCTTGATTGGTAAGGCTTTCCATACCGTCACTGATAATGCGATAACCATCCGGTAATGGATGTTGGGCTGTCATGGTTTGAATGATTGCTGCCGTCGTCAAACCAGGCGGTATCGCGATTGCCGTAATGCTGGTAACGCGTGCGCCACTGCGGTGTAAAATTAAACCGCCAACCAAACTGCGTTCGATGGTGGCAACGGAACCTAAAGGAATGGGACTGGCAGCCGTTCCTAAATTGAGCGAGCGAAGATCGCTGATGGTTGCCGAGGACAATGCGCCATGTAAGCGGATGGGCAGCGCACGACCGCTATCGGCTTCTGCGCCAGCACGCGGAATGAAACCGGTGATTTCTCGCAGCTCAGCGGCACCCGTAATGGCTGTTCCTAATTGTTCGGTGGTTAATCCAGCGGCGAGTAAACGCGCGCTATTGGGAACAATCAATACTTCATCGGCAATCGCCGTTGCTGATGTTGCTACGCCGCGACATTCCATCGCGCGCAATTGGGCACTATAAGCCAGGCCCAATTGCTGTAAGGTTTCTTGATCGGTGCCGCTAATGGTCAGATCTACAGCGTGCGTAGATCCCATGCCGAGATCGACGATGGGTGGAGTTTGTGCCGCTGCGCTCAGGGCACCCGCGCTTATGGCACGTTGTTCTAATTCAGCGAGGAAGACAGCTTCGTCGTTTAAATCAAGTGCACGTTGAGCAACGGTAATCACGACATGAACGTGGTGGTCACTGCGTTTACTTAAACCGGCGGTATAAATACTATCTTCGCCGGTAATAGTAATGGCATCGCTATCTGGTCGCCAGTCGCGGAGTTGTTGCAAAAATACCATGGCCCATTGGTGTGATTTTTGGATGTCCGTTTCGCGTGGCAACTCGACGTCTAAGGTAAATCGCGACGATAAACTGGGTGGCATAACGCGCACGGGTAGTTGTGGAATAAATGCTAGCCCAACGAGGAATGCACCAATAAATAATCCCAGTCCAATGATGGGTCGATGTACAACCTGATGCAAGACTCGGTCGTACATTCGTTCACAAAGTTGTAGCCCAGCGCTACAAGTTCGGTCGAAAGGCAGTAATAAGAGCCGTGTTGGGACGCGCAGTAGCCAAAATAAACCGATGGCGAGCATCAATACGATGCGAAGTCCTTGAATAAATACCCACCGTAAACTGGTGAGTAAAACCCAAGGAAGACGAATAATAAACACGAATGGATTCCACCATCGGGCAGAAAAGTTTCCGCCGCTGACGGGTGGCCAACGCAATGAGCCATAACGCGAAGGAATGGTCATGTGTGGTAGCGCGAGTAAGGTTGGGACTAACGCTAAACCAATGACCAAGCTTACGACATTAGAGGCGGACACGGTAAAAGCTTGATCGAAGAATAAACGTCCCAATAAACCAGGTAAAAAAGCCAGTGGCACAAATACGGCAATGCTCGTTAGGCAAGCAGCGATAACGGCACCGGAAATTTCACCGACACCAATCGCGATGCCACGATGTCGCCGTTGTGCATCGGGGTCAGTTCCTCCGCAGCGATCAGCAGCCTCCATGACAACGATTGCGGTGTCGACTAACATGCCGATGCCCAGCGCTAATCCTCCGAGGCTCATTAAATTTAATCCAACACCATATAAAGACATGAATAAAAAGGTGCCAATGACTGATAAGGGTATGGCTAAAAAGGCGATGAGGGAGGGACGTATTGCGCGTAAGAACACGAGTAGCACGAGCCAAGCGAGAATCGCACCTTCAATAGCTGCCGTTTTAACTTCATTAATGGCCGTACGCACGGTTTCGGCTCGGTCCGTCAATATCGATAAACTGCCACCCGCGTAGCGCCAACGGTTCGCATCAAGTTTTTCTGCAATGGTATTTAATCGTTCACGAACCGCATCAGAGGCAGACACTAAACTGGCATCGGCTTGTGGTAAAACTTCTAAAATAAGTGCGCCACCGGCCTGTGTATTTTCGCTCGTGAGATGTGATGGTAAGGCGGCGGCAATTTCATTTGGTTTAGCCAATGCTAATTCGACCGTGGCAATATCGCTGATGGTGATACTGGGAGCGACAATGATTCGGCTAATATCTTCTGGTCGTACAGCCGTTCCGCTCAAACTGACTTGCATCGTGCCATTAATATCGGTGACGGTTCCAAGGGTGCGGCTACTGATGGCACTGGTGATCGCTTGTTGAATAGCGCTATTGGTAACGCGTGCGGCGGCCATGCGCGCGGCATTGGGATAAATCCGTAATTCTTGTTCACTGCGTCCGCGTAATCGCACGGCGGCAATGGCCGGTAAACTTTCTAATTGTGGCAATAAAGCTTCGTGGGCTGTGCTACCCAGAGCGGATAAAGAAGGTCCATTGGGGATGGTATTTAGCACTAATCGCATCATCGGTTCTGAAGACGGATCATAGCGTAGCACGCGTGGCCGTTCGACGCCTTGCGGCAAACGCACATTGCTGAGTAATTCATTGAGGTGATTTACTAAACTATCGATCACCACATCCGCATGTAATTGTAAACGGACCTCAACCGCACCGGTGACCGCGCGTCCTTCTAAGCGTGCTAATCCGGGTAAGGTGCCGAGCGCTTCCTCTAATGGTTGGAGAATGCGCTCTTCTAATTGTGAGGCGGGAACTTTTTCGTAATCGACCCGTACCGTTAAAACCGGCAAATCCACTGGTGGCAATAACGAAATCGGTAACTGTCGGACCGCCATGATTCCGAGCAAAGCCATTGCGATGGTAAAAGCACAGACGCCGATGGGGCGTTTGATGAGCGCTGAAATGATCATGTGCTAGTACAACTTGTGCTGATGGTCTGAGTTGCCAGAAACGTCATTTGGGACCATCGCTGTCAGCTTTTTTTACTTCAGTTGCACTCGCTGGTTCCGAGGATTTTTCTGGCGCTTCGACGGTAATTCGCACGCCATCTGATAGGCCAGCAACGCCGTCGATGATAATTTGGTCACCTGCTGAAATGCCTTTCGAAATCAAAATGGATTTCTCATCAGAGCCACCGGTGGTCACCCATGTGCGCTTGGCTAGGACGTTTTCGCCGGAGGTTTCTACCGTCCAGCAATACGCGCGGTTTTCTTGATAGAATACTTTTTCACGTGGGACGACGACTGCGCCAGTGGTTGATTGTAGTACTAAACGAGCGGTCGAGACTCCACCCGGACGCCATGAAGCTGGTGGCATGCGCGTATCAATAACC
>SYDV01000478.1 GCA_005801395.1 Planctomycetia bacterium
CTTGATTGAGTGATTCTTTTACTTTATCAGTTTCGCTCCGCCCATAAACCCTCGCCAATTTCACCATAATGACTTCAAGTCTGCGATAATAATCTTCTTCGCTGAGCGATTTTTTATCAGCGCGTAGTAAGGCTAGATCATTTTCTAATACATCACGTTCCTTGCGGTCAGCATCACTGAGATTTCGTTCGGCATCGCTGGGTAATAAATGAATTTGGTGTGCACGGATGCCGTCGACGGTGGCTTTATCGGCGGTTTTTTTGGTTGCCCATACGCCCTGGAACCAGTCAGCGCGAGTACCGAGGCCGTCGCCGTTATCGTCGATTAAGGGATGTTCGGTAGCGAGTAGGCCGTCTTTTTTGTAACTTAATTCGACGGCGTGTGCGGCGCTGAGAAATATTTCCAAAACGGAAACTTGGCCATCGTGATCGAGGTCGGCTTCAGCATTGGTTTGTGCGTTGCCGAGAGTATCAGCGATGAAACCGCCAAAGCGTGTCGCGTTGGTTTCGTTGCCGCTTTTGGTCGCGGTAATAATGACTCGTCCTGGATGTGAGAGCGCTTGCAAAAATGGTGCGCTGGCGGGAGCGGTATTAAGCAGCACGACGGGGCGTGGGTAATCTTTTAGCCACTCAGTTAATTCACCGGCTGCGACATCGGGGCCGCGTAAATTAAATTTTGCAGAGCGTCCGTCGTAAGTGCCGTGGCCGATGAGTACCAACCACAGGGGGCCGTTGCCGGTGGTTGCTGCCGCGGTAATGGTGCGATGTAAGGCGTCTTTATCCGTGTCTTCGGGTTTGTTTAATTGATCTAAGCCGACGATGTGACAGGCAGCTTTAGCGCGTTCACTGGCGCTGTGCCAAGTGTTTGCCCAATCGAGAAATCGTTTGCCGTATAATTCATCGCCCGCAGCACCGATGACGATTAGTATATCGTGACGCTCAACGGCTTGGATATGGTGGCTGGCTAAACTTCCGATGAGGGCCAACCAGGTAATTATGGTGGGATGATAAGAAGAACTCATGCCATGCCCCTTTTTCGGCGCAATATCCATTCACCAACTAATAACGCGATAATAAACGAGAGTAACCAACCGTTGTGCCAGAGGGGTGAGGTTTTGCTTTCCATGATGGGCGCTTCGCGGTTCAGTAATTCGTCGGCTAATCCAGAGAGATCCGATTTGGATAAAACTCGTCCACCGGTTTGTTTGGCAAGTTGTTCAAGCACCGCGCGATTGGGTTTAATGGAAGAAAATTCTTTAGCGTCCGGATCAACGACCAGACCTGCTTCAGCGCCGCCAATGATTTGACCGTCGGAACTTTTTGCCGTAGCGGTGATGCGATAAGCGCCTGGATCAGACGCAAGGTAGACCGCTTGAAATTCTCCCGGTGCGTCAGAGGTGGGTTCTGCAGATAAATTAATGGGAGCGCCAGTTGGTGGAGTAATCACGATGGAAGTATCTGCGTTATCAATGGGTTTAAACGCTTGGTCGGTGACGCGTAGGCGTAATTCAGTTGGGCGCTTTGCACCGGCAGCGGTATTAATCGATAATTCCACGCGACCAGGAACATCGGCGATTAACCAGCGCAACGTCTGTCGCCAGAAACGCGATAAATCTTCGGTCTTTGTGGGATCCATACTCAGTCCGGCGCGCCAATAATCGCCGATGGTGAAAACCACAGCTCGGCCTTTGCCGTAGCGGTGGGTAACGAGTGCGGGCAATGATTGGCCGGACGACGTTCTGGCGGTGGCCAATAAATTCGCGCCAGGCTTGATGTTGCTGGAATAATTAACCACGTCGAAAGTCGGTAATGAGGCGAGGCGTTTATTTTCGGCTTCTGCTTGGTCGCGTAAACGCGCCCACGGCTGGAGTAATCCTTCACGCGATAATTCCAGGTGCACACCACCAAGCGGAGAGCCATGTTGCGTGGTTCGTGTGTATATGGGCAGTGCGTCGCCTATGGGGGTGTGGTCATAATTACCGGCATCGAGTGATTCAGCGCCACCGAGCATCATCAATCCGCCGCCGCGTTCAGATACATAACGTTGGATTAATTCCATTTGATCGCGCGTGAAAAACGCCGCTTCTACATCGTCAAGAATGATGGCGTGGTAAGCATATAATAAATCGGCAGTCTTGGGAAATCCATCGGCCAGCTCATCTTTATCAGCGACATTTAAACGCACTAATATAGGTTTGTCGTAGGTGGCTTCTTCGTCATTTGTTTTTATCCCAGTGAACAGCGGGTTGGATTTGTCACCTGCGCGACCACTCCATTCGAACTTTGGTTCGCGTTTGGCAATACGAATAAGTCCGACGAGTTTAACTTGTTCGTCTTCTTCTAAAGCGCGGTGGAGGAATTTATATTCCCAATTCGGTCGGCCTGATACGTAAAGAATGCGGTATGGTCCTTGACCGCGATCAACGACTATGGTTTTACGATTGTTGGCGGTGGTGGCTTCTTTAACCGGCGTCGCGTTGGGTTGTTCGTCAGTTAGGATTTCTAAATGGTAAAAAACTACGCCTTCCTGTTTTGGATGGACGTTAAAACGTAATTTACCGTGGTGTTCAGGATTGGTGATGTCAACGTGTTGTTGTTCAATTAATTTGCCGGTGGCATCGGTTAAGCGCACCAGGGCCCGGCGACCGTTGAGACCGTTCGCATGGATTTCCGCGTGAACGGTGACGGGCGAGTCCTCGAAATTAGTGGTAACCACTGTCACATCGGAAATAGCTAAGTCGGTACCAATATCATCAGAGCCAATCGGCAAGGTATAAATAGGAGGTAGGCCAGCAAGGTCGAGTGGACCAGTGAGATCAGTTGCCGCGCCATCGCTTAAAATTACCACGGCGGCCAGTGAATGATTATGATAGCGGCTGGCGATTTCTTTTAACGCTGCGCCAAGATCACTTGATGGTCCTTGATAATTTAAATCAGACACCAGATCGACACTGCGAGTGAGGCTGGCATCGAAGGTGTAGCGGCGAACGTCGAACCCGTCATCGAGGTTCTTTTGCCAACCCAAAGCGCCATCGCTGATTATTTTGCTTTGTGTTTCGCCACGACTTGGTCTGCCAACCGTCTCGGCAATAGTCATGCCGCGGCTATTATCGGCCAACACCACCACCACGTTGGCGCCCAGTTTCGCTGTGGGTGAGGTCCACAAAGGCTCAAGTAGGCAGGCGGTGATGAGCGTGATGGCGAGTAATTTCATGCAGAACGCGGTTTTGCGTAGCGCGTCTGATTGCCCAGGTTGGCGATAACCCCAGATGAGCACCATCAGAGCGACCATTAACAGGACTAACGCTGGCCACCACCAATTTGGTTGTCCAAGCGAGAGCGATGAAAGCATGTCCACTGAAGTTGGATTAGTCACAGACTCGGTCATTTGCCGCTACCCAATTCTTTGTAATAGCGACCAACTAAATCAGTGAACCATTCAGGAACCGGATCACGATCAATCGGCACCAGAGACTCGCCTTTTTGTAAGGCTAATTCCTGAGCGACTTGGTCGCGCAATTCTAACAGTGGTTTTAATAATTGTTCATTCACCATCGTGTATTGTGGCTGGTTGCCATGGCGTTTAAATTCAGCGCGCATTGATTTAGCGCGGTCGCGTACCTGTGCCGCGCGATTTCTGAGCTCAGCATCACCAAGTGATTCTTCAACGTCACGTAGCTTATCGCTGAATTCTTGAAATTTGTCACCGGTGAGTGGGCCCTCAGGTCCAGAGCGGCCTCCACCAGTCATGCTGCCTCCACCGCCGCCTGGTCCGCTTGATCCTCCGCCTTTTCCTTGTCCCTGTCCCTGTCCTTTACTCTCGCCTTGTCCTTTACCCTCGCCTTGTCCTTTACCCTCGCCTTGTCCTTTACCCTCGCCTTGTCCTTTGCCCTCGCCTTGTCCTTTACCCTCGCCTTGTCCTTTACCCTCGCCTTGTCCCTGACCTTCTTCACCTTTCCCTTCACTTGCTTGTCCCTGTCCTTTCCCTTCGCCTTGCCCCTTTCCTTCCTGTCCTTTCTGGCCGTCGCTTTCTTGGCCTTGTTGTCCTTTTCCTTGTTGGCTGTCGGCCTTGGCTACTAGCGGTTGATCGCCGGCGGCTTGGTTAGGTGCTTTTTCGCCACCCGCTTGTTCATTTCGTATCGCTTCAATTAAATCATCAAGCTGACTTTGTGTGCGGCGCAACGTCGCAACTTGATCACCTGTGGTGCTGTTTGCAGCGCGATCAATACCTTCACGAACCTGACGCACAGCATCTCCAGCTCGACGTTCTGATTCTTGTGCATGTTGCTTAAAATTACGGCGAGCTAATTCACCGGCACGAGCGAGTTCTTGATCAACGCCTTGTAATTTAGCTTGGCGTAGCGTGTCGTAGAGTTTGCGGCTAAGAACAGGTTCGGATTCTTCCGCAGCCTCGGTGACTTTTTGCAGGTCATGTAATAATTTATTTACATCATTTTTTTGCTTATCCAGCGCATCGGCGACCGCTGACTGGTTTGATTCAGCCGAGAGGCTCTTTTGCTGACTCTTTTGTTGATTTTGTTGCTGATTTTTATCGGAACCGAGGGGGACATCATTATTAAGTTGTTGTGAGATGGCCTGCTGCGCTTCATCAATGCGTTTAGCTTCATTGGCTAATCGCTGCACATCCTCGGCGAAAGCGCCGGCACTGCGTTTGTGAAATTCGTCGCGTAAGTCTTCTAATTTCCCTTGGACTCGCGTGCCCTGGGTAACGGCTTGATCCACTTGTTCTTTTTTAAGGGCTTCGTTGGCGGCCTGAGTTTGCTCACGGGCTTGATCGAGTTGTTTTTTCGCATCAGCCATTTGCTCTCGATTTTCGGGTTTATCCATGCGCTGTGCTAATTCATCCAGGTCGCGCAAAATTTCCTGTTGCTGTTCTTGCAAACGTTTGAGGTTGCGCTTAACTTCCTCACGTTCGGCTTCCTTATCTGCGGCACGTAAAGCGGCGGCTAATTCTTTTGCCTGTTTATTAAGATCAGCTTGACGCTGTGCTAATTCTCGAAGACGACTTAAAGCCTGCAATTCTTCGGCTTTCGCCGCGTCCTGTTGCTGTTGTTGTGCCGCTTTTTCAGTTTCGTAGCGGCGCTCTTCTTCGGTGAGTTCCAATTCATTGAGTTCGCGTTGCGCATCTTTTTCGGCAGGATTACCACCGCCGCCGCCTTTACTTTTGGTGATGAGTTTTTCGCTACTGGCACCGAGGCGAATTAATTCTTGTAGGGCAGCACGTTCTTCAACCAGCGCTTCGTTAAGGGCGGGAGTGGTGACGGCCGGTATGGCGTCGGTTAATAAGGTGTGCGCTTTACCTAGGTGGACGAGCGCCGAGTTTGCTAGGGCTAAAAGCTTGGGGTCATCAATTTCCCCTTTCATTTCTTCCACACCTTGGCGCACCGCTTCTTCGCTGTCTGCGATCGCTGTCGTGTCGGCGCTTAATTTCGGATCATTGGGTGTAGCGGTGGCGCGACCACTTAATTTAAAGGTCGCGATGACAATATCCCGTTGCAGTTTTATTAATTCCGCATTCTTTTTGGGTGGTGGAGGTTGGCCACCATCAGAAGATTGCTCACGAAAGGTTTCTTCAAAAGGGCGTATTTCGGCAAAATATAAATCACTGCTCGTGCGGCGAATCTTGCCATCAGCGCCAATGTCTTCAGCCCAAAAATAATACGAAAGTAATTGAAATGGTTCTGCCTTCAGTCCTTCCACGGCCAAAAGGTGTTCGATTTTCGCTTTGGTTTCCGCGCTCTTTTCAGCGCTATTGTCCGTTTTATTTGTATGCTGATCGCTGCTGAGTCGCACCATTGTTGGTTCGTCAGCGCCTAACGCATAGGCAAAGCCGAAGTCACGCAACGCGAAATCATCTGCAGCATGGGCTTCCAGAGCCATTTCTTGTAAGGCGGATACTTTGGTGTCTTTAGCGGGGAATTTTGCTTTGAGGGTGGGCGGCAAATTTTTGTGCACGACCACGACGAATCGTGGCGGATCAAGATTAGTCCGCCCATCATGATCGGTTAAGGCTAAACGATATTTAATGCTTTCCTTCGGCTCATTCGATAAGCGATACGTACCAGGATTTTGTGGGTCGCTGGATAAATCGATGGTTGCACCATCAGGGTCTATGAGTTGTGCATTGGCGACGGGTTTATTTAGGAGAAAGGCAACCGTAAGTTTTGACCCTTCAATTAAGGAGACCGATAATGTATCTGGAATAAGCTTGGTGCCTAATTTCGTGTAGGCAGGATAAACAATTTCGGCGTCGGCTTGCTTAAGTGCAGGCAGATCGAACACACTTAATACATATGGCTTGGAACGACCACCTGGAAATTCAATATGATAAGCGAGTGCTTCGCTGACCTGGGGCACCGTTGTGCCATAAACCGGATCGTTCAGGTTTTTATTAAGTTCGAAACGCGCTGTGGGTCCACCAACTGGGCCA
>SYDV01000479.1 GCA_005801395.1 Planctomycetia bacterium
CGTCGCACATGCCGCGCACGGTCGTCATCGCTCCTGCTATTAACTCCGATTCCTGCTCACAGGAAATGGCGCCGATCAACACCCGGTTACGTAAAAAAACATGATAGGTATCCAGAACGTCACACGTACAATAATCGTCAATCTCGGACATTTTTCCCTGGAGCCATAAATCATACACCATTCCGCCGCTGGTCTCCATTTTACCAGCGCCACCCGTGAGGCCAATGGCATTGCGATAAGTAAAAAACCCTGAATTACTGGCAGTTCCTCAAAATTTAGCGCTTGACATTAAGCCCCGAAAATTTTTCCGGGAATATGTGGGCCTGCCCCAGAATTCATCCGAAGCTTTGGACCGGATTCCAATGGACTTGTTGCCAGAAGCATATCGGTGATGCTGCGGATATGACGACACGATTCGTACTCAAGGAGTCAGCCCGGCGACGTTCTGATGGCATCTACATCGACGGCATCGGCCTGCACCAGTGCGGCCTGCCCATTGAGAGCCACGACGGATTGATCCACACGTTGGCCATGGGGGACAATAACCATGCCATCTCGGTGCAAGATGATCGTATCGAGGTGACTACCCGCATTCAGACCGCGCTCTCCCTGTACATGCAGGGATTGCTGGGAAAGGCCGAGCATATCCATCGCTTGGCGGTGGGTGCCCAGGAAGTCGGTGAGGGCATGTATGTCGGTTTGCAACTCACCGATGATAACCGCCACGATCGTATACGTCTGCTATTCCGACGCATCCGCTCGGTAACACCATAAGGGAAAGAATATGCATGTCTCACAATTGTCTCATTCCGCGTATCGCGACTTAAAGATAGGCACCTTGATCAACTCGTAAGCCAACGATTTACATCACCAGCTAGTTTTGCCTGCCGTTTCGGTTGGGAGTTTTACGGCGACATGAGGAGCCACCTGTTTCAAACGTTGTCGATCCGCAGCTAATGCAGAGATTGTCGCTCGCCGAATGACTTAACCTGGGATCGCCAATCTCCGTATTGGCTCTTCACCCGCAGCCAGGCTGGAGCCTGGCGTTCCCAGGAGAACCACCGCGCTCACACCACCTCATCCCCTACCTGCGTTAATTTAATCATCGGCAAATTATCCATTGGCCCACTTGGGCGATGATGAATTAGCGATTCTATTTGACGTTTGGTGTCAATGAAGGCTTGGCTACCGATTTGTTCAATGGTGCGTGGTCGTGCGAGAGGCACGTCGATGATGGTTTGTAAATGTCCGTGCGGTTTCTCCGCCGTCGGCGCACCTAATACCGCGATGCGATCGGCTAAAAATACAGCTTCGTCTAAATCGTGGGTGATAAATAAAATGGTGATGTTGACGTTTTGCCAGATTTGTAGCAGGTAATTTTGCATCTGCGCTCTGGTTTGTGCATCCAACGCGCCGAAGGGTTCGTCCATTAATAAAATGCGGGGTTTATTGGCTAAGGCTCGCGCAATAGCAGCACGTTGTTTCATGCCGCCGGATAATTGATGCGGATAGGCTTCAGCGAATTTTCCTAAACCCACTAAATCAATCCACTGCAGGGCTTCACTGCGCGCGGCGTCGTAACCCATGCCACCCATGCGCAGGCCGAACATGACATTGCGCAAAACGGTGAGCCACGGAAATAACGTGTAACTTTGGAATACCATCCCGCGATCAGGGCATGGACCAGAATCTGGTTTTCCATCCAACAACATGCGTCCAGCCGTCGCTTCTTCTAATCCGGCTAAAATGCGAATCAGCGACGATTTACCGCAACCGGAAGCACCAATGACCGTCATGAATTCGCGGCGATGCACGCTAAACGTCACGTCGCTTAAAGCCCGTGTTTTACCGCCATCCGGACGGTCGTAGGTTTTCCCAAGTTGCTCAACACTTAACACCACTGGTTGCGCTTTTAGGTGTGCTAAGCGTGCAGATACCGATTGGACCGGAGCTTGGATCATGGCGTAACTCGACGTTTAAATAAACGGAAAAAGGCCATTACCAACTTGCCTACTCGTCCAGGCGGCTTCCCTTGCCACGGAAATAAAATGCGACCGAGCATTGCGAAAAATTGATCGGTGATCAATCCCAGCATGCCAATCAGGATAATTCCAGCAAAGACGTTATCGTAATTGCGGTACTTGCCTTGCTGATTGATGAAATAACTAATCCCACTGCTGGCACCGATCAGTTCAGCCACGATCAAATACGTCCAAGCCCAACCCAATAAAATACGCATGTCGTTATATAGATTTGGTAATATTCCAGGAAAGACCACGTGCGTGACTAAATGGCGGCCTTTGGCACCCAGGGTTTGTGCCGCTTCCAACAAGGCGTTGTCAAATTGGCGAGTCGTGTTCGCCACCACCAACACTAACTGAAAAAAAGTCCCGATAAAAATAATCGCGATCTTTGGTCCATCATTAATACCCCACACCGCAACCATTAATGCTCCGAAAGCAGGTGCTGGCATGTAGCGAATGAAGTCAACAAAGGGCTCAATTAAACGGCTGAAAAACGAAAACGTACCGCACATAATGCCAATAGGAACGCCGATGACAGCCGCTGCGGTGAAACCGATAAAAATAATACCAATACTGTGCCACAAACTTTGGTGCAGCCACGGATCGCCACTGCGTTTCGGCGGGGTAATAAAACCGGTATACAATGCGGTAACAACCGCATGTGGTGGCGGCAAGAAAATTGGGTTGGAACGATAACCCACGGCCAACGGTTTTCCCGCGGCCATGGTTTTAGCATTATCATCGTTAAACACTTGACGATCGACCATCATGTCGACGACGAGAAACTCACTGCCGCCCGGCTCGGTAATCGTAATCAATGGATGCCAAATAAATGGCACATAACTGACCACGCACCACACCAACAGCGGCAATAAAAATGCACCGATCGTCAACAGGGTTTGCCGCCGTGGAGACAACTCACGGCGGACCGCAAACCAGCGCTCAGCCATTTAAGGCAGCGCCAATACCAGCGAAGAATCAAGGAACGTTGCTGGATCAATTTTCGCTTCGTAGACTTTATTCGCTACATTAAAAGCATTGGCAACCTGACTTGAGCCCAAGATGGAGTCGAGGGTCGCACCTGGCATAAATGCCTTTTTGGCCATTGCCGTATCGAAAAATTTTGTTCCGGGAATGAGTAACGCATATTCTGCGGCAGGCACACTAACACGAGCAGCCATTATTTTTATCGCATCGTCTTTGGTTTTTGGATCTTGAATATAGGCTACGATTTTGGGCCAAACGGCGACAAATTTCGCCCAGTCGGCTTTACGCGTGGATAAACTTTCAGTCGATACGGCAACCACGTCGTAAATTAATCCTGGAACGTCCTTGCTGGTATATACGGCTTTTGATCCAGGCACTTGTTTGAGCGCGGCACCTGAATTCGGCTGCCAAGCAGCAATGGCGTCTACGCCACCAGAAGCCAAGGTTTGCGGCGTGTCATTCGTGGGAACATTGACTAATTCCACATCAGATTCCTTCATGCCGTTGGCTTCTAACGCTTTTAACAACATGAGATGCTCAACGAACCCCAACTCTAAACCAATTTTCTTACCCTTAAGATCTTTAATTGAATTAATTCCAGGCTTGGCCACGATCATGTCGTTACCATAACTAAAATCGTTAATCATAATTGCTTTAGAGGCTTTGCCCGTCGCACCCATGACTAATTGATCACCATTAGTGACAGTCACCGCATCCACTTTTCCGGCCTGAAACGCTTCCATCGATGGCACATATTCCATCCACACAAATTCAACCGGCACGCCGGCCTCTTTGTACCAGCCCTTCTGAATGGCGACATCAAAGGCCACCCAGCCTGGCCAATCGCTGTAAGCGACTTTTAACGATTCAGCAGACGTCAGCGGCGCGGCTAAACCGAGCACCGCGATGGCCACCGCCGACAGGCTTGAGAGACGACGAGTGAGAGCGCGAATCATAGCAGAGTCCTTTGTTGTTGGATGATAGCAGGTGAATGAAAGCTGAGATGAAAACAAAAAGATTACGTGAACATGCTTCGTGAATAAGCAGTTGATGCTCCCAAATTGAGCAATTGCTCATTCGTGCACGTATCTGAAAGGGGATAATTCCAATGCGAGCGGCGTAACAAACCGCCGTATTCGTGGATAAAAGCGAGTGGGTGTTAAACCGCACTTGCATGATCGCTACCAGTAGCCGGGCCGTCCCGACAGGCGCAGTACACAACGAGGGTCGTCCCTCATTGCGGACTCGGAAGTGATCCAGAGTCATTCGACTAGAGCAACCACAGTGCCAATGGTTTTTTCTTTTTTATGTCCGACGTCCGAGGTCCGACGTCCGAGGTCCTGCGTGGTCCATTATTTCATGACGGCGGATGATTGAAACTCGGCTACAGAAAAGATGAAGCCATTTACGCTCTTTGGGGATCAATTGGTATAAAATGGCTCCAGCCTTTCTGCAGCTGGAAAATTTCTCACAACAATCAACAAGTCTTCGATTAGGCAGGACATCGGACATCGGACATCGGACATATAGAAAAATTCAAACGCCCATTGCCAGCCCAATAACACGGCTAGCGTGCTCACCATAATTCACCCCGCTCTGGACGGCCAGAGTGCGGTAACATTTCGGGACGGCCCGCGACGACCAATGGTCTTCGTCCAGCGCTGGCCACAAGCCAAACTCTCTTTTTATTCACACCGATCATTGATCGGTCTGCTCTGGTTATTTTATGACACTCACTAAGCCAACTCCTATTCCAGCTCAACGTCACATGTTCCAACAGGTCCTGCCCGCTGGCGGCATGTGGTCTTGGCGCTTACCGCGCCACACCGGTTTACGTCTGACCGACCGAGACGGTGGTGCCAACGTCGTCGCATTATTTTTCAATGCCCAACAACCGCTCGAACGTTACAATATGGCCGACACGTTAAAGGCCCAGCACACGGCTTTTCTCACCGCTGGGCGCGTACTCTATTCCGATATGGGACGCGTGCTGTGTTCCATAACAGAGGACACCTGCGGGTGGCACGACACCATGACCGGACATAATAATGCCGATGATGTATTAACACGTTTTGGCACGCAAACCTATCAAACGCATCGCAATACTATGTTTCGCAATGCGCGTGATAATTTACTCATCGAATTAGGAAAACATGGATTGGGCGCCAAAGACATTGTCGCTAATGTGAATTTTTTCTCCAAAATTTCCGCCGATCATAATAATTCATTGGTTTACAAGACTGGCCATAGTAAGGCAGGTGCAACGGTGGACCTACGCAGTGAGATGGAGGTCTTAGTCGTGTTAACCGCCGTGCCACATCCACTTGATCCGGCACGAACCTATTCGCCCAAACCCATCACCATTGATTTATGGCACGCAGATCCTCCCGCCGATAATGACCTATGTCGCACCTCACGACCAGAAAATGGCCGTGGGTTTGAACGCACCGAATTACTTTTTCGCTAAAGGACCGCCGCCATGACCACTTTTACCCTGAGTTCGCGCGATCCCGCTACCGCACAACTGGATGTCGTCGTTCCTGCCGGTGACGGTTGGACGCAGGTTATTCCACGCGGTCACGTTTTACGCATCGTTGATCTCGAAGGGAATCAAGCCGTCGACACTATGTTTTATGACGCGCATGATCCCAGCGAACGTTATTGCGCCGCGACGACCTTACGTAAGCAACAACGCGTTTATCTCAGCACCGGCACGCAATTAATGTCGAGCCTTGGACGACCACTAATGTCCATTATTGCCGACACTTGCGGACGTCACGACACCCTTGGTGGTGCATGTGCAGCAGAATCTAATGCCGTGCGGTATAGCCACGATAAGATTCATATGCACAGTTGTCGTGATACTTTTTTATTAGCCTTGGCGCGCTACAGCGAAAAATCTGGAACGACGTTGGGAAAGCGCGATTTATCCTCCAATGTTAATTTTTTCATGAACGTACCCGTAACACCGGACGGCGGATTAACTTTTGCCGATGGCGTGTCGGAAGCGGGTAAATATGTCGAACTGATGGCCGAACGAGACACGTTAGTGCTCGTCTCTAATTGTCCGCAACTCAACAATCCCTGTAATGCATATAATCCCACCCCCGTGCGGATGTTGGTGTGGAACGCATGAGTACGAACATTGCCACGGAACTATCTCGTTATCACCTGCGACAAACGTGCGAGGTTTTGGGCTATAACTGCGGTCGCGCTGGACAGTGGGTCCGACGCGTGGTCATTAGCGTCATTCCCGGACAGGGACTTATTGATCATGAATTAACCTTTGCCCAAGGTGATGATGTCTTGCTGCACATCGCTCCAGCACCCGCGTTTGATCGCTATCGCTCAAAGGCGTACGACATCGCAAGCGCCCTAGCCGCTGCGATGATGCCTGACCAAGCGCTCAACGTTCAACTCGCTCTCCTGCATGCCGCCGAAAACGACGAAGATACGCTGTGGGTTGAGGAAGTTCATCTCCTCTCGAATACAACGATAATTCCAAAAGCTGGAACCACATCAACTACCGTAGCGACACGCATTAAATCGCGTAGTGATGGCCGACTGATTGCCGCTCACCTCCCTGAGAACACCCAGGCGGATGTCACGGTTGGCGATACCATCATAACTGACACTGTGTTGATTCGTCTTCAAGCACAGGCAGCAACGCCCGCATTGGCGCTGGCAAAACTCGCCAAATTAGTGAATGAAACCACCTTTTCTGGCGTTTTAACCGATCAACGTCGCATTGCGGCGCTATGTGCTCATCCCGCCGTCATTGATGGCAGTGCCACGACCGCGTTTGCTGCGTTACCATTACCTCCTGCCGATGTCACCGTATTACAGCCAGGCATACAAACGACTATTCAAGACCTTCCAGGGCGAATTGGCTACTGGGCAGTCGGTATTCCTCCGTCAGGACCCATGGATGATTTGGCTTTACGTTTAGTTAATCAGGTCGTTGGCAATGCCGTTGGTTGTGCCGGTTTGGAAATGACGTTAGGTGGAGTCACTTTACGCTTCGACCGCAATGCCGTCATCGCTTTGGGTGGTGCTCACCTCAATGCGGAACTCGCTGGCCAACCAATTGATTGGTGGACACCGATCTATGTCGAAGCGGGAAGTATCTTACGCCTTGGTGGACTTGATGGCGCTGGCGCACGAACCTATCTCGCTATTCGCGGCGGTTTTGCGGCACCGCGTTATCTCGGCAGTCGCAGCACCTTTACGCTCGGCGGATTTGGTGGAAACGCTGGACGCGAATTACGTGCTGGCGATGAATTAACTGTCAGCGATGACGTTGTCATCTCACAGCCACGAGCTTTATCCAAAGCACAACAACCGCGCTACGAACGAACCTGGGATATTGGCGTACTGTACGGACCACACGGTGCTCCAGATTTTTTTACTCCAGCAGACATACGTGAATTTTTTGCCGCCACTTGGAGCGTCAGTCCAC
>SYDV01000480.1 GCA_005801395.1 Planctomycetia bacterium
ATTCGAGGTTTATAACCGCGGCGCGGTTCGTCGGGGTCGACATTTTCGTTGCGTGGTTTTTCATTACGGCGCGCTTGTCCGCCGCGTGCTGGGGAACGTACGGTTTTATTGGCTTTTGTCGGGTCGTATTTCAGGCCCATGGCCGTGGTAGTGGCGGAATCGCTTGGTGTGCCTTGGTATGGTTTAATCGTTTTAGGTTCTTGCACTTCGCGCTCGCCGCTGACGTAGGCGATGACGTCAGCACGCGGAACCACGCGCCATTTACCTTCTGGGCAGTCCGCTAATTCCCAGGGTCCAACACGATGGCGAATAAGGTCGGTAACGGTTAATTCAACGGCAGCGCAGGCGCGACGAATTTGGTGTTTGCGTCCTTCTTGTAACACAAACAGCAAGCGTTTTGGTCCAATGACGCGTACATCCATGGGTTGAATAGTTTCTTCATCAAGGCGACGCAATTTTAATAATTGTTTCAGGTGTTCAGGAGTTACCGGATGACGAACGCTGACGTCGTAATATTTTTTCCATGCACCACCGGCCGTAATCAGGCGGGCGAGTTTTCCATCCTGACTCAATACCAATAAACCACGGCTATTTTGATCTAAGCGTCCACATACCGCACAGGTCCACGGTTGGCGTAGCACTTCATCGACGCCTTCAGCGTTAATATCGAGGCAGTTTTCTGGAGTTAATAATTGCCAAGCGGGAATCTGCTCACCTTCGGGTTGCGTCGACACGATGCCCGTGGGTTTATTCAGGATGACGGTGACGAGTTCCGCCAGGTGTTGTTTGCCGCGGTCCTTGAGGGTGATCTCGGCATCAACTGCCACGCGCAGGCCCTGGTCGCGTACGACCTGGCCAGCGACCAACACTTGGCCGCCGCTAATGAGGCGTTCGGCCTCACGTCGTGAGCACCAGCCTTTTTGGGCAATCAATTTAGCTACTCGTTCTTGTCCGTCGCGAATGGTCATGCGCGGGGTTGTCGCTCATTTACGCGATTGGGCAAGGCAAACTGTCAGGAAACAGCACCAGCAACAGAGAGCGTTGTGGTTGTATGGAACGAAAAATTGTCGCGCATCACCAAGAAACGGTCGTTACCCATCCGGGGTTACCAGCTAGTCCAATTTGTTTAACCCGCGTCAGTGCGCCACTGGTTTGATCAATCTGATAAATGCCCAATTTCCAATCACCTTGTCCACCGACGTAAAGATACGTGCCTTTTGCATTGACGGCAAACGAGCGAGGAATGCTTTCGCAGGGATTGTGGCTCAAGTAGGTCAGCGTGCCATCCTGATCATTGACGCGATAACCAACGATGGCGTTGCCCCCGTCCGGCGTTTTTTTCTCGTTTCGATTCGACACAAATAAAAATTTATTATTGGGCGTCAGGTGCAATTCCGCGGTGGTAATAACGCCAGAAATGTTAGCAGGGGTGGAAAGGAGGTGTTGTTTAATCGCTAATTGCCCATTTGTGCTATCCCACGACCAGGCGCCAACCCCAGGGAGATGTCGCTCCAAAGTAGTGTAAGCCACCGGTAATAAAGGATGAAAAATAAGATGACGTGGCTGACGAGCTTCATTATCGCCCTGTGGGCCAGCGGCAAAAGGTTTACTATTGGGTGTCGCTTTACCCGTCTTTGCGTCAACGCGAAATTGAAATATTTTATTGGGTTCCGTGGCAGGAACAAATAACCAATTACCATCAGGGGAATAGCGTGTGCTATGCGCTTTGATTTCTACTTTATTTTCTTCCACGGTGGTGCCGGTGAATATGCCTTGTTCTAATTTCCAAATGCTAAACGAACCTGGGCCATAATGACTTCCCGAAAGATAATTTCCGCCAACATCCGTCATTAAATATCCAGCACCATTTGCCACTGGATGGTTGGCGATGAGGGTTAATTTTTTATCTGGACCAACCTTTAACGTCGCAATGTGTGGCGATCCTTTTTTTCCCTCAGTCGCTTTTGAATTACTGACATAAACAAAGCGTTTGTCGGGTGAAAAACCGATGGGACCAGCGCCCGGTAAAGCCACTTCGTGATGTGGTAAAGCATCCCCAGTCGCGTCATCTAATTGCTGCACAACGATTTGACCACCGGCAGAAATAAGCAGATATTCACTCGCCTGTGCTAATGGTGAGGTTGCGATGAACGCGGTGACTACTGTCAGCGAAATGAAAATAAAAGTGCGCATGAGAGTTCTCGTTCGTGTGGATGATGGCGGACGGGCGAGAGAGCAAGGTGAGGGGTAATGGACTTAGTTCCATCAGAAATTGCCACTAGTCAGCTTTAGGGTGGTTATACCAACTCACTCTCAGGTATCGATGATACTGAGTTGGGACTTACTCATTCGCGTTAATATTATTAATAATTGGAAAAGGCTTGGCTTAGATTTCTTCGCCCAGATTTGTCAGCTTTTGCGTTGCGGCGATTTAAGGCATTGGCGCATCATCAAGGTCAGGAGGAGTAAAAATACCGCCCAACCAGAGCCTATCCCACAGCGCAATGGGTTTAGTATGGTGACATTTGAGTCGCCTAAATCGGTGAGTGTGATTTGAGTTTCTGAATAATAAATTCGGATATTGCGACCACCTGCAGTTATCACGGCATTCTGAGGTAATCCGGTAAAAGTTCCGGTTATGGAACTGGCGGTGAGAATGGTGCAGGTATGCAATCCAGCATTAAGTACGCTGGCGATGGTGAGTGTTCCATTAATGGACGCTGCGCCAGTTGCGGTGATGGTATCGCTGTTTGCTCCATCCATATGGACCACATAGGTAGATCCATTGGCTAAGGTCACCGCATCGGTGGTGAGCGTGGCTAACGTCGTGCCGCCAATTCCCGGACTGATTGAGCCGCCATTGGCAACGGTTACAGCTCCGGTGATGAGGCCGTCACCGCTTAAAATACCTGTCGTATTGACGGTGACCGCGCCGCCGCCAGTCAGCGATCCGCGCAGTAATAAATTCCCCGCGTTTACCGTGGTGGTTCCGGTATAATTATTTGCCGCGCTCAGGGTTAATGTGTTGGAACCAGCCTTCGTTATTCCA
>SYDV01000481.1 GCA_005801395.1 Planctomycetia bacterium
GCTTATCATAATGATACCAACGAAAAAGAGATTGCCGTTCTTCCTGTGAGAGATGTTTGTATTTTTCGCCCATAGCTTTCCTTCGTAAGCGCGTTGCTGCGCTAGCAAAGTACCATGGTGCACTTCATAATTGAACTCGGGAATCACCTTCGCCACCGTTAGGATCACCTGATAAACATGAAGTGTTTGTTGCCCTCTATGTGCGACATCAAGCCGAAATCGCGTCCTTTATCCGAACCATTTTACCGCGCCATGCCGATGCGGACGAAGTATTACAAGAAACCAGCATAACGTTATGGCGACGATTCGATCAATTTGTCCTCGGCACGAGTTTTCGCAACTGGTCCTATCAGGTTGCCAAATTAACCGCCTTGAATCATCGCCGTCGCGTGCAACGACAAGAGCTCTTATTCAGCGAAAAATTAATGGATATGCTGGCAACACAACAATTAGAGGCTCAGTCGGCATTAGAACAGGAACGCCGTGCCCTAGATCACTGCTTAGAAAAAATAACTGGCGATGATCGTGATTTGTTGGCGGCCTGTTACGCCGCCGATTCGACGGTTATTGCGGTAGCTGCCGAACGCGGAGTAAGCGCGAACCAAATTTATAAACGCCTTGATCGTTTGCGCGCCAATTTGGAGCGTTGCGTTCGCACCATCATGGGACAGGAGCAGTCACATGACCATGTCCCTGGATGAGCAAACCCAAAGTCTCATCAATGCGGTGGTTAATCGCATCGCCACCGGTGACGACATTGCTGCCTTTGAGCAAATATTATTAGTTAATTCCGCGGCGCGTTCTGCTTACATGCGAGCGATGTTAACCGACAGTGTGTTGCGCCAGCATTTTTCTAGCAGTGCTGTTACCACCACCAAGCGTAGGATAAAAATGCCGCGTCTACGATGGCCAATTGCCGTTGCCGCATCATTAATGGTTGGCGTTTTGTGGTTGGCATTATCATCTGTTGATTCCATTTCTGACAGCAAGAAAATTGCTGTTCAAGCATCTCAGTCAACACCGGTTCTTCACGTCAATACACCGGGAGATACGCAAGAAACAGTGATGGTAGGACGATTAATGGCCAGTGACCAAGCGATTTGGTCAACAGGCTCGCCCGCTGTTGGAGCCGAACTACGCCCAGGAATTCTGACGCTTACCGCAGGACGCGCAGATTTCACCTTTGGCGACGGCGCTCATGTTCAGGTGACTGCTCCTACGTCGATGGAAATATTTTCTGCCGAGCGTATTAAAATCCATAATGGCCAGTGTTCTATAAACGTGCAAAAAGGAGCGCTTGGCTTTATCGTCGAAACACCACAGTCCAAGGTCGTGGACTTAGGAACGAGCTATACTTTATCGGTCAACCAAGAACACGGAACCGAAGTTCAGGTTTTAAGTGGCGAACTAGAAGTATTCACAGCTAACAATTCCCGCGCGCCTCAAAGTCAACGCATAATTGAAGGACAAAGCTTTAATATTTCTGGAAATCAGCCATTTACGATGGGAACTACGTCTAAAATAAGTATGCGAGGACAGAGAAAAGAGTCGAGCATGACCGAACTTGGCGTTGAAGTGATACGTGGCGATTTCCGCTTTTGTCATGACTTAAATGATCTGTTCGTCTTGTCTGACCACGGCAATCGGGTGAAAAATGTTATTCATTTTGTCGCCGAGCAACGGAACGTTACTTTAAAGAAACCAATCGAGGTAAATATAGATGAGCCTGGTTATTACCGAACGTTTACCGACAGTACCATAATCACCATCAGTGATCCGGTTGACAGTTACCTTGTTCACTTAAGTCCTGTGCAAGATAGATCATCCAGCGGCCTTGTTATTTTTGATCGTCCGGTCGTTGGCATTATCTGCACCTCCGATTTATTAATTCAAAGCGATGAAAATTTTATTCGCCCGAACTTGGCTTATCCAAAATTTCAAGGGCGAGGACTAGAATCGACTCCCGATAATCCAGACGATGATGCGATCACCCTTTCTGCTGATCGCAAACAAGTCCGGGTTAAATTACTTGCCAGACTACAAGTCGGCGGAATCGATGAGATCCGCAT
Source organism: Planctomycetia bacterium (assembly GCA_005801395.1). The sequence goes on from SYDV01000481.1 coordinate 2,070, forward strand.
TTTAGTTAGCAGTGACCCCAATCGCGTGAACTCCCTTGAGAAAACGCCCTGATATGGGCAGGGGTTAAGTTTTTTTTGAAGCTGATTTAGCGATCCAATCCAGGTCAAATTAGATCACGTCATCTGTTCCGTCATTAAATGACGCTTATCTATCACCTGCTCTAAAATAGTGTGGTAAACTCCCACGGCTAATTTCAATGTCGGCAAACATGAACCTAGTAAGCCAGCAGGTAGTCGTGCGCTACTGGGGCTAAGGAGCTCGTTATGTCTAAATCCTGGCTACTTAATCGTCGTACATTTTTACGTGCCGCTGGCGTCAGCTTAGCCCTGCCAATGTTGCAGGCGATGACACCGCCGAGCGCTAAAGGCGGAGCCGCTGCCGGACCTATGCGAATGGTGTGTACCGGCGGACCTTTTGCCATGGTGCCAGATTCGTTTTTTCCAAAGACGGGAGGTCGTGATTACAAGCTGTCGCCGACTTTGGAGCCATTAGTCAAGCATCGTGAACAATTTACGGTGTTTTCAAATTTAGATCATGGAATTACCGGAGGCCATAACGGCGTTCCAACTTTCTTGAATGGTATTCATGACACCGAATCTAGCGCCTGGCCGGATCGTAATATTTCTGTCGATCAACGCGCGGCAGAACACGTCGGGGCTGTAGCTCGTTATCAATCATTAGTACTGGCTGGAGGTCATGGTCATCCATCGCAAATGTCGTGGACCAGAAGTGGGGTTAATATACCCCCGGAAACTAACCCGATAAATGTCTTTAACGCTTTGTTTAAAATGGATGATTTGGCAACTATTAAAGCTAAGTCGGAGTCTCAAGATCGTAATCGTAGTATTTTGGATGCCGTCAATGATCAGGCGAAAAACTTAAATAATGGACTTGGCCGTGCGGACCAACGAAAAATGGATGAATATTTAACTTCGGTGCGCGGGGTGGAAGTAAAAATCGACCTGTTGAGCGACTGGATTAACAAGCCAAAACCACTGGTGGAAATGAGCACGCCGAAAAACGGTGAGCCCTCTGAAAAGTTACCCGTGTTTTATGATTTAATTCATTTGGCATTACAAACCGATTCATCTCGTGTGGCAAGCATCGATATATCGGGCGATATGGACATGGACGCTTTTGGCGGACAGGGAAGTTATCATGGCTATTCGCATCACGGTAAATCTCCGGATTCACTGAAGGTTTTACTGCTTATGGAACGTTTTCAAATGACCGAACTCGCTCGGTTCTTAGATAAATTAAGCACCACCACTGACGCGGATGGTCGTCCAATGCTTGATCGAACCATGGTGTTATTTGGCAGTGGCATGGGTAATTCCAGTTCGCATTCCAATAAAAATTTGCCGCTCTTATTGGCAGGTGGCGGATTTAAGCACGGCTCGCATCTGATTTGCCCTGCGGAACCAGGGGAAAGACTTTTAGCAAGTCAATTATTTCTCTCGATGCTTCAGCGATTCGGAGTGGAAACGGATCGCTTTAATAAAACCACCAAAACCCTTGCAGGATTGGAGGTGGCTTAATGCGTTGTATTCTTATATCCACGCTGGTAACTGTCTTTATTTTCCTTAATTCGGGCGTTCGTGCCAGTGACGCGATCTATGAAAATCAGGTGCGTCCATTTCTTGATGCTTACTGCATAAGTTGTCACGGTGCAGAAAAGCAAAAAGCTGATCGTCGTTACGATACCCTGCCAGCCACTATGTCGTCTGTGGAAACCCTGGGGCTTTGGCAAGACATCGTGGATCAATTAAATAAAAGCGAGATGCCGCCAGAGAAGTCTAAACAGCCTACCAATGCAGAGCGTATGACGGTGATTAATTGGGCGTCTGACGCTTTGCAGAAAGCACATTTAGAACGTCGCGATACGGGAGGGCAGGTAGTGATGCGCCGCCTGAATCGCGCCGAATATGAGCGCACCGTACGCGATGTGTTAGCGCTACCTGACATGCGCATTGAATTGACGCGTGATTTTCCACCCGATGAAACGGCAAATGGTTTTGATAACCAAGCGGCAACCCTGGTGATGTCAGATTTTCTGCTCTCGCTTTATCTTGAAACCGCGCGAATGCTGATCGACAAAGCCATAGCCACGGATGAACAGCCGAAGTCGCAATTTCGTACATTTGCTGCGCCGTTTTATAAACGAGAAGCGCGACCAGACAGCATGGATGTACCAGGGAAATATCAGAATCTTCGAGAAAATCCGTTTGACAAACCGGGCTATTTATTTCTCTCGCGATTACCAACGGGCGTTGAGGCCGATGGGCAGTATCGCATTCGTATCAAAGCAGAAACTCTCTATCATAATTATAAATATCCCGAAGATATGGTAGGCGTGAGCAAAAGCGACCCATTCCGTTTGCAAATTGTTTCCACGGCGACCAGTGATGCCACCAGCATGGAAATGAATAAAACCTCAGATCGGGTGATTGAGATATTTGATTTAAGCGACCAGGGGCCCAAATGGTATGAGGCGACGACGTGGTTGGATGTTGGCTATGCACCACGAATGACGTTTATTAATGGACCAATATCGACAAAACATTTGCGTGGGTTGCTTCTCCGTAAATTTCCAGAGATGTTTCAGAAAACGATCCATTCAAAGAATAAAAATGATTGGATGGCATTTCATGGTGAATATGAAGGGCCGCGAATTCGTATTCATGAAATAACCATTGAAGGACCATTGGCGATGCAATGGCCACCAGCGAGTAGACTGGCGGTGCTGGGTGACCTACAACCAACCATGGCAAATGCCGCCGCTATTATCAGCCGTTTTGCTAATCGAGCCTACCGGCGTCCAGCAACTGAAATGGAACTGCAACCCATTCTGAAAATGATGCAGGTACGACAAGCCAATGGAGACACGCCGTTGATGGCAATTAAAACTGGGCTGTCCGCCATTTTATGTTCACCCGCATTTCTTTATCGCATTGAACGTAGCGACGCACTTGATCAAACGGCTATTGCTACGCGTTTGAGTTATTTCTTGTGGGGAACCGGTCCTGATTCAGCATTAACCGCAGACGCTCAAGCCAATCGTTTACAGCAGTCATCGGATTTGCGCACCGCAACTGAGCGATTATTAAACGACGCACGTAGTCAATATTTTATTGATCATTTTCCGAATCGCTGGTTAGAGCTTTACAAGCTTGGCTCCATGCCGCCATCCATAAAAGGGAACGACGAAGACGCCCTATATTTCACAGACAATTTAGAGTCCGCCATGCGTACTGAGACGCGAATGTTTTTCAGTCACATCCTAAGAAATAATTTACCCATTAGTCAATTTCTGGACGCAGATTACACCTTCCTCAATGGCCCATTGGCGAGGCATTACGGTATAACAGGAATCACCGGAAATGAATTTCGCTTGGTCAAACTAAGCGACAAACGTCGTGGTGGTTTGCTGGGACAAGGATCTATCCTGACCGCGAGCGCGAACGGTGTGGATACGTCACCGGTCATTCGCGGCATATGGGTGCTAAATAATATCTTTGGCTCGCATCCACCGCCTCCACCGCCAGACGTGGAGCCATTAGAGCCTGACATTCGTGGAGCAACCACCATTCGTGAACAGTTAGAGAAACATCGAACGGTAGCTACCTGTAATGAGTGTCACAGAAAGATTGACCCACTCGGCTTTGCCTTAGAAAATTATGATGAAATAGGCCGTTGGCGTACGAGTTACGGTGGTGAAAAGGGTGATAGAGGTAATGTCGTAGATCCTTCCGGTCAATTACCAGATGGTCGCTCGTTTAATGATATTATTTCCCTCAAAGAATTATTAGTCAGCAGTAAAGGTACAGATCAGTTTGCTCGCTGTCTCACCGAGAAATTACTCGCCTATGCCTTAGGTCGACCAATGGACGTTACCGATCGTCCCGAAATTGACCGTATTATTGCCGCTCATCGTGTCGCAGGTGGCGGATTGAAGGAGTTGGTTTTGCTCGTGGCTTCGAGCCCAGGGATGATGCGAAAGTAAGGGCCGGAAGGTCAAAATAACGGCGGTCGCAGTAAATATCTAACGGGAAATTTACACTGACCGCGTTCTATCTGCCAATTGGATCCACCGAATATGACCTCATGCACGTACATTATTCTCGTCGCGCTACGAATTTCAGCGATGCTCGCCTAGCGTTTGGTAAAATACAATTTGTCACCGCGTGAATTATAATGCGCGATTTCCAAGTCATCGCCGGCCGTGATATGCAGGAATCCACCATTCGGCGTTGGCGACGTATATTTTTGTTGAATCAATGCGTTGCGGTCTGATCCATTTTTGTCGCCGGGAGCCATTCCGAGACGGGCATTTTCGTCGTTGAGTGCTCCGCAGGCAAATTCCTCAATGCCTGATGGGTGTACGCTATGGTATTGCCAATGACGATCGCCGCAGACCAATATGAGATTGCTGATGTTGTTCTTTTTTAACCAGGCAAAGAACTCGTTGGCCTCGTACATAAAGCCTTTAATGTCTGCATGGTTATCAATTTTCTTGCCATCGTCCGGGCCAACCATGGGAGTTGGTGATATCAAAATTTTCCATTTGGCGTCACTGGCGAGAAGCGTTTTCTTTAACCATTCGCGTTGTTCTTTTCCCCACAAAGATTTATTTTCCCCGTCAGCCATTTCATTGGGTGAACGATAATCGCGTCCTTCGGTTAGCCATACTTGTAATTGCTTACTAACGCGATGAGTGCGATAGGTTGGGCTATTGCTGCCCATTCCCACGATTGGCATCTGCTCACGAAATAGTTCAATCCCGGTATTGGATAACGGCAGTTGATCGCTTGAATTATCCGACTCATTGTAGCGGAAATCGTGATCGTCTTTGGACCAATAGGCTGGGGTGCTGCGGAAAAAATCAATCGTCCGTGGGAAACGAAATTGTTCGTGCCAGCATTTGCGCAATTCTTCGACCGTTTTTGAAACGCGTAATGCATTATCGTAATAGACGATGTCCCCAGTTCCGACAAAAAAGGTAGGACGTAATTTGAGCATCGCTTCGAACGCCGGAAAACCAAGATTTTTATCCTGATCTGTTGCGGTTAATGGACCGCTCGCTTTACCAGCTTTTCCATGCAGAAATTTATTGTAATTCATGCAGCTGCCAACGATGAATGAAATGGCTTGTTCAATTTGACCTCCGGGCAAGGTTTTAAATGAACAGGTTGGACCGGCGATCAGGGTGTCTTTTTCGCTTCCGTACCGAGCACGGAAATAATAGAGGGTGTTTGGATTGAGCTGATTAATTTCTGTGCGCACGATAAAGTCGTTTTTTGCCTGCGCCTTTTGCAACGGTGTGCGCTGAACGTCAGTAAAATCGTCCTTTAGACTCCACTCAAAACATAGGACTCCATCCGCACCTGGTAAGTCACCGTTGGCGTTTAAATGAGTAGTCGCAGTCAA
>SYDV01000482.1 GCA_005801395.1 Planctomycetia bacterium
CAATGGTTTGGATCAGATGATTGAGCAGCAGCAAATATTCTTATCGACACGGCAACAGGCGACCATGAACACGGCTAAGGCAGCCATTTTTGTTTTGATCGTGGGAGTAATTGTACAAGTGCTGTTGTTGATATGGGTTTATCGACTATTAACCATTGATGGTACACGGCAGAAATTAGCCGCTGGCGTGATAGCTGAATCGGAATTGCGCTATCGTCGTTTGTTTGAGACCAGTAGTGATGGTGTTTTATTGGTGGATGCTTCGACGGCACGCGTAGTAGAATCAAATCAGGCGTTTACTCAGATGCTGGCTTTTGAACGGTCAGAAGTGGTGGGTAAACGGTTGTGGGAAATTGGTGTTTTTGCCGAGGCTTTTACAGATGAACGACGCAGTAGTGCTTGTTTTGATACATTAACTGATCAAGGACAATTACGCCTTGATGACATGGCACTTATCGCAAAACATGGTGGTATTGTTAGTGCCGAAATGGTGATGTGTGCCTATCGCGTTAATGATCGTTCGATGATTCAATGTAATTTGCGCGATATTAGTGAACGCAAAAGCATGGCTTCTGCTTTACGTCGAGCCGTGGCCCATGAAAAAGCGATGGTGGCCTGTGCTAATTATGGCCTAATCGCATTGTGTGCCGATTTTAAAGTTCGTAATTTTAATGCTGCTGCTACTCGTATGTTAGGGTATGCGGCAGACGAGGTCATAAATAGTTGTTCGCCGGAGATATTTTTCCATGCGGAAGATATGCAGGCACGCTTGCGGGATATTGCGCATGAAGTGCATGGCGAAAAATTGACAGGGCTATCGATACTACAGCATAAATTAAATGTCGGCACCGTAGACGAGCGTGAATGGGTTTGGATTCACCGTAATGGTCGACGATTTCCCGTTATGTTATCAGCAACGGCGATGCGTAATCCGGGCGGTGATGTAATGGGTTATTTATTAATTGCTTCGGATATCAGTGAACGCCGTCGTATGGAACGAGCATTGCGAGAGACAACACGTTTACAGCGTGCTATTTTAGACGGTGCAAATTTCAGTATTATTTCGACGGATGTCGATGGCATTGTCATGACTTACAATCAGGCTGCCGAGCGCTGGTTGGGATATGACGCTACAGAATTAGTAGGACGATTAACACCAGCTATTATTCACGATCCAGATGAAGTTGTAGGACGAGCCAAAGAATTGTCGGTGGAATTGGGTCGTGTCGTACCCGTGGGTTTCGAAACCTTTGCTGCGAAAGCTCGCACTGGGGTCGCTGATGAACGGGAGTGGACCTATATTGCCAAAAATGGTCGGCGTTTCCCTGTTCGTCTATCGATCACCGCGATGTTAGGAGTTGATGGCGAGTTGACTGGATTTCTGGGTATTGCCATGGATTTAAGTGAGCGTCGTCAAGCGGAAGAAGAACTCGACCGCTTCTTTGCTATGACGACGAGTCTGTTATGTATTGCTGGATATGATGGTTTTTTCAAACGTATTACACCATCGTGGTCGGTGTTGTTTGGTTGGAGCGAAGCTGAATTATTAAGTAAACCGTATTTATCATTTGTGCATCCTGAGGATTTGGAAGCGACCTTGGCTGAAGCGGCATCATTGGTGGATGGCAGAAAAACAGGTTCCTTTATTAATCGTTATCGTTGTAAGGATGGCACTTGGCGTACTTTGCGCTGGGTGTCGTCGCCTGACGCTGAACGCGGATTGGTATTTGCTGCCGTGCAGGACGTAACGGAATTATTAGAAGTACAGCAACGATTAGAGCAGGCGAGTTTAGTCGCCGTAGCGGCAAGTCAGGCAAAGAGTGATTTCTTAGCTAATATGAGTCATGAAATTCGCACGCCAATGAATGGCGTTATTGGCATGACTGGGCTTTTGCTGCAGACACAGTTGTCGACGCAACAACGCAGTATGATTGATACTGTGCGTGGTAGTGCGGACAGTTTATTGACCATTATTAATGACATTCTCGATTTTTCGAAAATAGAAGCCGGAAAAATGGAATTGGAAACTATTGATTTTGATTTACGCCAAGTGATTGAAGACGCGGCTGGTTTATTGGCTGAGCAGGCATTTGGTAAAGGCTTAGAACTGATTACCGCTATCAATGATGACGTGCCGATGGCAGTACGTGGTGACCCAAGTCGCCTGCGTCAAATAATGGTTAATTTGATTAGTAATGCCGTAAAATTTACGGAAACAGGCGAAGTGGTGGTGCGAGTTTCCCTTAATTGTGATGCTTCAAGTGGCCTGCATCGGGCAATTCGTGGCATCATGCCTAATCCTGAGCACGAAAAGATCTTACCACCTGTAGCGCTTTTGTTTGAAGTGCAGGACACAGGGATTGGCATTCCATTATCGGCACAAAACAAACTCTTTCAGTCATTCTCGCAAGCAGATACCTCGACCACTCGACGCTTTGGCGGTACGGGACTTGGGTTAGCAATTTGTAAGCGCTTAGTTGAATTAATGGGCGGCAATATTCATTTATCGAGTGCCATAGGCGCTGGAACGGTATTCCGTTTCGAGATTCATTTAACGCCTTTAGCGACTCAGTCATTAGTAAGTTCATCGCTCTTACATGGAAAGTCAGTATTGATCATTGACGATAATGCGACCGTACGCACACAATTGTATCGTTGGTTGAGCACGTGGGGAATGGCTTGCGATTTAGCCAGTAGTTTGGTGGAGGCGGAACAATTATTACGCACCGCCTCGGCTCCATATCGTTTGATAATCGTGGATGCGACGATGCCGGAAAATGATGGATTGGCTATGGTTCGGATGGTGCGTCAGCGCAATGATTATCAGAAAAGCAGTTTATTATTATTAGTGCCATTTGGTGACCAGCGTATCATGGCTCAGGCCTTAGCTGCTGGAGCAACGGCCTGCGTTGATAAACCATTGAGGCAATCTTTCGTTCACGATGCTGTGGTTAGCGCTATTGGTGGAGAACAAGCAACACACCAAAAACGACGTCATAGTGTAGCGCTGCGATTTAGTGGTCGGGTGCTGGTCGCGGAAGACAATGCGGTGAATCAACGCATTACTTTAGCGCAATTGTCACGTCTTGGTTTACAGGCCGACGTTGCGAGTAATGGAGTAGAAGCGTTACAAGCGATTAGCCAATTTCCTTATGATTTAGTATTAATGGATTGCCAAATGCCGGAAAAAGACGGTTATCAAGCGACTCGTGATCTACGTGCGCGTGAACAAGCC
>SYDV01000483.1 GCA_005801395.1 Planctomycetia bacterium
CTAAATGAGTGTCTTGATGTATAATAACAAACGGTTTTTCTTGCGGAGGCGCTGCACCATGGACACGAGCATGATAAGCCGCTTGAATACCTTGGCGTAAATCGCACAACACATTCGCTGAAGCACCAAGCTGATGTTTGGGTTCCTGAATCGTCACCCCATCCACCTTAACTAATCCACCCTTAATCGCTAAACGAGCCTGATGACGGCTGAGTCCGGGAATAGCCACCGACAATGCCGCAAATAAGTGCTCATCTGCAGCCGCAAGGGTGAGACGATGAAGAGAGTAAATTTCTGACATGATCTGGGGCAGCCTCGCGCAGAAACCCCCTCAGTCCAGGGATTGCGCGCGTACCGCCATTGCTCACGACGCTCACGACAAAAAACGCTCTAATTAAAGTCGCGGTAATTCAGGCAATCCATCGTTATTATTGCTATTATCGTCATCTTCAAAGCTTTCGACTTTTAGGATCTGCGATGGACGACTGGCCGAACTCGCGCCGCGTTCATGTCGTTCACTAGGTGGCATTTCTTGGTCTTCATCCAAAACCACTAACAGCGCGCTACGTGTCGGATCATTCAGTATCGCATCAGTTGAAGGCGAATCTTCGTCGTACTGAGCAGGATCTAAATCGAGCACTTTTCCTTGCGCCACCGGCATCGATGGCGGAGGGGTCATGAACGCCGGCGGAGGAGTCAGCTGCGGCGGCATTGGCATAGGTAAAGGCGCTGGTGGTGGCTTCGGCGCTGAGGCCATCGGTAGCGGAGTTGGGTACGCAGGCGTTTGTGTTGGGGCAACCGCTGGTGATCGATATCCACCGCTAGGTTCCGTCGATGCAGCTACTACAGGCGCTGCTGCTGGCGCACGTGGTGCTAAAGTGCCGTCGCGTACTTGGCGTGGCTGCCAATTGAGACTATTCGCACCACCCAATCCTGTTTGTGGAAAATTGAGAACGTGTGCTGCTAAACCAAGTGCCACGGTTAATGACGGACCATTGGCATCAAGGCCATGCATGTCGTAACGGCTGGGTACTAAATCAAGCCCAGCAAGCGGATCTAAAACGTGAACCGGGCGGCCTAAAATATTACCCAGAATTTCTGGTATTCCTGCTAATTGACTGGAGCCACCGGTGAGCACTAAATCACTAACCTGCACCTCAAATTGACCTTCGACATAATCAAAGCTCAGACGAATTTCATTCGCCAAATCTTCAAAAGCAGGCATCGCTGCATCAATTAAGGCTTCCAAGGCTTCGCCCGGAGCCGATTTAATGCGCTCAACGTCTTCCGCTGGTTCATTAAAAGTACGGACGATTGCGTCAGTAATTTCATTCCCGGCTAAATACACTTCGCGAGTAAATAATAAACGCGTACCCTGTACAATAGCGATATTGCTCTTACTGGCGCCAATATCAATTAAGGCCGTGGCGGTTTCTTCCTGATTTTGCTGCGGGCCAGGACCCAGCAATTCATAAGCATTCGACAGAGCAAATACGTCGACATCAATAACTTCTGGTGTCAAACCAGCTGCTTTTAATTGAGTAATGTGGTCTTCAACAAATCCGCGACGCACAGCCACCAATAACACTTGCATGTTGGTGGCTTTCGATTCTTCGCGATCTGGTAATGTTTGACAGTCAATAATGACTTCTTCGCTGCCGAAAGGGATATATTTATCCGCTTCATAAGCGATATGGGCTTTCAGTTCATCAGCTGGTAAGCGCGGAGTTTCAACTTGGCGCACAATGACTGAGCGACCAGAAACGCTGCTAACGACACGCTTGGGTCGAACGCCGAGTTGATCTAATACTTTGCGAATGACTTCGACTGGCTCTTGAGAACCAATACGCGACTGCGCATAGCCCTGGAGGGTCAAACGATTACCACTCGGCGACAAGGCCACCGCTTTCACCGAATAGGATCCGATGTCTAAGCCAATAACGACTTTGCTTTTACCGAACATGTGCATTCTCCCTAACTGGAGGCGGATAACCAGGTGCATGCTAGTAGCCAGTACGCATGGCGCAAATGCCTGAACGACTGCTCGACCAGTAAGCGTGTGGGTATCAGCGCAACGGGAGAGGCGTCAGCTCCCAAAACACGCTATGACGCTGGATTACTGGCTGAGTCAACGCCTGAAACACTAACTCAAAGGTCAATTTGCCGTTTCCAGGCCCAGGGACGCCATCTTTGATCGATCGCGAACCACTACCAGCGACATTGCTTACGGTTACAGCCACTGGCTTGGGATCAGGTAAAATACTTGCCTGCAAACGATCAGTGCCCTTGGGCAACGCATCGGTCCAGTTTAATTCCTGCCAACGACGCTCTAACGCTCCCTGTAAAGGTGGACCTAACGGCACGACGACCGGCTCGTTCGTGGGCAGGCTCAACAACTGCTGCCACATCCGCGTTAATGCTTCGTTGCTGAACGCCGCTTTCGCTGCGCCATCCAACGGCGGAGTTTCGACTGGGGACGCAGCTGGGACCATTTTATTAATGCGCGCCACCACCGCATCGCCGCCCGTTACCGATGACACATTACCGGTGTTCGGATTTAACGTCACGATTAATTCCGCGCCCGCAAAAGCAATTAAATGACCAAGCAACGGATCTTCATGGCCGTCTTGTTCAATTGGCAAACCACTATCGACCTGACGTCGTGATCCTGGGCCATCATGCGTGGCCTGCACTCGCACGATCGTAATCGCTAATTGAGCCTGATTTTCGCTCACCACCGTTGGCGTTAAAGCGAATTTCCAAGTGAGCGTCGTTATGTAATTTAATTCATCGCCTGCGCTCAGAAAACTGGTCGTTTGCTTTAAGACATACGTATATAAAATGTGCTTATTTACCGTAAAATGGTAACCCGCACGGGTTGCTTCTGACGGTGCTGGTGGTGGATTAATAATCGCGGGAGTGGGCGCGGGAACATCCCCGCACATCGCCGCAGAAATAAAACCTGACATCCAGGCAGTCGCGATCAGTGCACATTTTTTAAAATACACACAAGGCATTAGTGATCTCGCTGAATAACAAATTGTCCGAGGGCCGCTAATTCATTTGCCGCACTACCAAAAGGTGCGAGCGCATCATGGGCCTGCGTTGCTAATCTGGCCGCCTCACGTCGCGCAGCTTCTAAACCATACACTGCAACATACGTCAACTTGCCTTGCGCGGCATCTTTGCCTGGAGTTTTTCCAAGGGTGGCGGCGCTCGCGGTGGCATCCAACACATCATCGGCAACTTGAAAGGCGAGACCGATCAGTTCACCGTAAGAAGCCAAGGCTGAGCAAGTTGTTGGAGAGGCATTCACCGCCAACGCTCCCATCTCACAACTCGCACGAATGAGTGCAGCGGTTTTCCCGCGATGGATGCGCTCCAAACGTGCACAAGTTGCAGCGGATTGGTCAATTGATTGCCCTTCGGCGTCCAAATCGTCTTGCTGACCACCAACCACTCCGCGACTACCCGCCGCACGCGCTAAGACCTGAACCGCTTGTGCACTGACGGCGGCCGCAGCTTCGAAAGCCAAGGTCTGCAAAGCATCACCCGCCAAAATGGCGGTCGCTTCATCATATGCTTTATGACAAGTTGGTCGGCCTCGACGTAAATCATCGTCATCCATGGCCGGCAAATCATCATGAATGAGCGTGTAGGTATGCAGCACTTCCACGGCAACGATGGCAGCATCAATGGCTGCGTCGATCGTAGATGGAGCCGCCTTTTCATTTGTCGCACCATGCGTTGCGGCGGCGCGCGCTGCCGCCAACACCAAAGCCGGACGCAAACGCTTACCACCAGCAAATACGCTATACCGCATCGCCTGATGTAAGCGCGTTGGCGCTTCGTCTTCCCTCGGCAACCACCGTTGCAAAGCTGCATCTGCCCGCTGTACCGTGTGTGCGAGCAAACCCGTAGCGACATTCAATTGGCCAGAGGTGGCAGTCATAATGGAGCACGTTCCAGCGCTCGATCAGCGCAGCAAGCCCCGGCCACGACCAAGACCTGCCAACCCCCACACACCACTGTGTCGAGCGCCATCCCGTCATTGCAGCCGTGGGTAAAAAAGTACACTGCGTCTCTCCCGCAACATGGCGGGGAAAACGGCGGTAAAAACCGCATGAAACCTTGGAGTTTGTTCAATGTCTGCCGATCCGTCCTCTGCTTCCAGCCAACCCTCCAACGGCGACTCCAATAGCAGTTCTAGCGGCGACTACGGTGTCGACAAAATTCAAGTACTCGAAGGCATGGAAGCCGTACGCAAGCGCCCTGGGATGTATATCGGTGACCCAGGTGCTGGCGGCTTATACCAATGCGTCTGGGAAACCGTCGATAATTCGATCGACGAAGCACTCGCCGGTCATTGCACTGAAGTTATTATTATAATTCATCCCGATAATTCTATGTCCGTATCTGATAATGGTCGCGGCATTCCGGTTGCCCCACATCCTTCTACTGGACGCAGCACGTTAGAAGTTGTGCTAACCATCCTGCATGCTGGTGGAAAATTTGATAATCAGGGTGCTGGTGCCTATAAAAAATCTGGCGGTCTGCATGGCGTCGGCGTGAGTTGTGTCAATGCCGTTAGCGCATGGTTAGTAGCCGATGTTAAACGTGATGGTTTTCATCACCGTATGCGTTTTGAACGCGGCGCGGCAAAAACAGCATTAGAAATTATTGGACCCACCAATGAGCGTGGCACCACGATTCATTTCAAACCTGATTTTGAAGTTTTTGGCGACAACACGGTATTTGATTTTAAAACCGTCGCCGCGCGTTTACGCGAATTGGCTTTCCTCAATAGTGGCGTTCGCATTAATTTCCAAGATTTACGTGAAGAAGGTAAAGCCGAAGTATTTTATTCTACCGAGGGCCTCGCCGCTTTCGTGCGTTATTTAAATCAAGGTAAAGACCATTTACATCCCGTCATTCACATCGTACGCACGAGTGAAGATGGCGTCGATGTCGAATTAGCCATGCAGTATAATGATAGCTACGACGAACACGTACTCTGTTTCGCCAACAATATTCGCAATCGCGATGGCGGTACGCATTTAGAAGGTTTCAAAACCGTACTGACTCGTGAATTCAATGCCTATGCCAAGGCTAACAACTTAATCAAAGGCGACGATAAACCACCATCGGGTGAAGATTTACGCGAAGGACTCTGCGCCATTATTTCGGTCAAACTGGGCGATCCAAAATTCTCAGCCCAAACCAAAGATAAGCTCATCAATATTGAAATTGCCGGCATTGTCCAAAATCAACTCGGCGGCGCGATTAAAGACTACTGCGAAGAAAATCCAAAAATTGCGAAAAACCTTATCGGCAAAGCCATTGCCGCGATGGAAGCACGCGAAGCTGCACGCAAAGCGCGCGACCTCGCACGCAAAAACCGTAAGAGTTTACTCAATAACGGCGGCATGCCGGATAAACTTCGCGACTGCCAAAGTCGCAATGTCGCTGAAACCGAAATATTCCTGGTCGAAGGTGATTCAGCAGGTGGATCAGCTAAACGTGGTAGCGATGCACGCATCCAAGCTATTTTACCCCTCAAAGGTAAAATTATTAACGTCGAAAAAGCACGCATCGACAAAGTTCTGGGACATTCCGAAATCAGCGCCATGATTCAAGCCATTGGCGCTGGCATTGGCGAGGACTTTAATATTGAAGGCCTACGTTACGGCAAAATCGTTATCATGACTGACGCCGACGTCGACGGCAGCCACATCCGCACTTTGTTACTGACCTTCTTTTACCGCCACATGCTGAAATTGGTTGAGAATGGAAATATTTACGTGGCGCAACCACCACTCTATAAAGTGACGCGCGGTAGAAGCAGTGAATACATCTATAATGAAAAATTATTAGCGGCAGAAATTATTCGACTTGGCAGTGATGGCACTTCACTAACCGACCGTAGCAGTGGCCGCGAACGCGTTATTTCTGGTGCTGCCTTGGCTTCCTTGATCGAAATCCTGCAAGAATTCGACGAACATGACCGTGTGCTATCTCTCAAAGGTCTCACCATTCACGAATACTTCGATCTGCGAAATGGCGCAGGACAATTACCACTCTACCGCGCACGTCTTGGTGAAGCGGTACTCTATTTATATAGCGAAGCGGAATTAGATGAATTACTAAACCGCAATAAAGCACCACGCGCCGAAGGTGAACCCGCACCCATTGTTCCTGAATTAATTGAATTCACCGAACGCGAACATATGGAACGCAGCCTCGATCGTCTGCGTATTTTAGGTTACAATCCTGAATTTTTACTCGACAGCCCAGGACGCATTAGTCCATTCGTGCTGAAAGACGCAAAAGAAGAAGTTATTCTCACCCATTTAGTTGGCATGGTCAGCGTTATTAAACGCTTTGGTGCGCGCGGACTCGATATTCAGCGCTATAAAGGATTAGGCGAAATGAATCCGGATCA
>SYDV01000484.1 GCA_005801395.1 Planctomycetia bacterium
ACTCAAGGCAGAAGGTTTTTCCATCGTTAAATCGGATAATGGATTCACGGTGATTGGAAAGGATCCAGCAGGCGCGATGTATGGCGGATTAGATGTAGCAGAAACTATTCGTTCATCGGGCATCGCTGCAATTCAACCAAAGCAGCAAAATCCGCACATGCAGATGCGTGGAACCAAATTTAATATTCCACTCGATGCACGGACGCCAAGTTACACAGATGTTTCGGATGCGGCGCAAAAGAATATTGCCGAAATGTGGAATATGGGTTTTTGGAAAGAGTACATCGACACCCTGGCCAAAAATCGCTATAATTACATTTCACTGTGGTCGATGCATCCGTTCCCCAGTTTAGTTAAAGTCCCAGCGTTTCCTGATGTTGCGCTTGCAGATATTAAACGGTCGAAAGGTCCGTTTAAGGAAAATTACAGCCTGCGCGGTTTGTGGGATGGGCCAGAGTTTGAAACTCAGAATATGGAAACCCTCAAGGTGATGACCATTGAGGAAAAGATCGCGTTTTGGCGTGAGGTTATGGCCTATGGAAAGTCGCGAAATATTGATTTTTATTTTGTCAATTGGAATATTTTTACCTATGGTGTTGATGGTAAATATGGCATCACGGACGACCCTAAAAATACCACGACTATTGATTACTTTCGTCAAAGTGTGAAAGAACTCATATTGACTTACCCGGACCTAGCGGGAATCGGCATAACGACGGGCGAAAACATGGAGGAAGCGAAATCACAAGATAACGCGAAGGATAAATCGTTGAGGATGAGCGCTGAAGCGAAAGAAGACTGGATGGTTAAGACCTATGTCGCGGGAACGCTTGATGCACTAAAAAACCAACCTGGTCGAAAAATTCGGTTTATTCATCGTCAGCATGAAGCATCAACCGAGATGATACTCGAGAAAATGGATGTCTTGATTAAACACCCCGATGTCGACTTTATCTTCAGTTTTAAATATGCCGAGGCACATGTTTACTCCGCTACCAAGCAGCATAAGCCAGAAAGCTTTGTTCCGACGATTCGCGGCAAAGTCAAAACAGTCTGGACCTTAAGGAATGACGATGTTTACCTCTTCCGTTGGGCGGCTCCTGATTTCGTTCGCGAATTTGTAAAAGGTATCCCGATGGATGTCACCCAGGGCTATTACTATGGACATGATGGATTTATTAACGCACGGGAATTTACTCAGCTCGATCAGGAATCACCACGTCAGCTGGAGGTTAAAAAGCATTGGCTTCAATGGATGGTATGGGGTCGATTTGCTTATGACCCAGATTATTCGAATGAGCGTATTGTGGCATTACTCAATGCTCGCTATCCCGAAGTAGACGGGGCTAAATTTTTAGACGCTTGGCAAAAAGCCTCCCTTGTTTATCCACGCGTAACTGGTTTTCACTGGGGAAGCCTGGACTTTATGTGGTATATTGAGGGTATACGTGGGGCAGCAAGCTATGCAAAATCCAAAGGGGCGAAAACATCATCTGGTTTCCACGATGTAGAAACCTTTATCAAAATTCCGCCTCATAAATATGCCGGAGTTCAATCTATTCCCGATTTCATTAAGGGTAAAGCGTCTACGGAGATGAGCCCGCTCGCCCTCTCCGATTTAATTGATCGGGATGTCGAAGCGGCATTCGCAATGGTGAAAGAGTTTGGTTTAGTGAAGAACAAAGAACTTCGTTTGACGTTAGACGACATTAACATTATTTGTGAAATGGGCCGGTATTACGCTGATAAAATCAGAGGTTCGACTTATGTCGCTATGGCGCGCGAGAGTCAAAAACCCGCGGACAAAGAACAAGCGGTTAATGCACTGACTCAAGCAGCTGAACACTACAAAATATTTGTCAGCTTGGTCACAGCCAATCACGTCAATGACATCTGGTTTAACCGCGTTGGGACTTTGAATTTCAAAAATCAAATCGTGGACGCTCTGGCGGATATCGACATCGCCAGAAAAATTGAAGTTAAGTAAAAATAAATCTGATTCAAACATGCTGGAATTAAGAAAAGAATGGGTTACCGTTCCTCTTGTTCTTCTTTCCAATTAGACAAAGTTGAGTCGGAATTGGTATAAGGAGTCATTTAAGAAAATTGGTGGCAATGACCCGCGCCCATGTTGTTTTCTCATCTGTCCGCCTGGGACTAACTTGGGTTCTTATCAGTCGCGAAGTGCTATAGTTTATTATTTATTTACCTGTCTTACATTTAACCCTGTATTTTCATGCCGCTTACCTGTATCGTGTGGCCCATGATCTGCGATCACCTTCGTCCCCTCGAGCAGGCGCTTCAGGCTGCGCGTATTCGCGAAATCTACCGAGGGACTCCCTGGTCACAAAATTGCCGGGAATGGGTTACTTTCGCCGTGCGTCTGGACACTGACGCGCTGCGTCGACGATTTGCTTTGCCGGCCTGTGTCGTGGTTCATGAAAACACGGATCCTCATTCAGGATTGGAAAAGGGCTTTGTTTGCGAACAATGTCACGACGCGGTGATCGGACTGGTCGCTGGCGAGGCTTGGTTTCGTTAACTAGCTAACGAATTGGTTCGCGAGGACAGAGTGCTCGATAAACATGAGCGAGAGCGAGCTATTGGCATCGTGGTATTCACTAAGCGCAATTGATTCGCGCCACTAATGCCATGACCACAGAAAAACCGTCGTAGTAAACCACGACGGTTTTGTGAAATTTGTCGATCATTACTGAGCGACTAAACAGAAGTCACACGGAATTGTTCGTCGCGAGCGACGAGCAATGACGGTAAATTATACGGCTATTTAGTTTGCGGCTGGGGCAGCAGGAGCTGCGACAACGTCAATGAAGCCGTTGCGGAATTGAACCACGCCGTCTTGCAGAGCGAAGATGGTGTGATCGCGGCCTAAGCCAGTACCGTGGCCAGCTTTGAATTTGGTGCCGCATTGGCGTACGATGATGCTGCCCGTTTGGGCCACTTCGCCGCCAAAGAGCTTAACGCCCCGGCGTTGACCTTTGGAATCGCGACCGTTCTGGGTCGAGCCAGTTCCCATTTTATGTGCCATATGACCACCTTGTTCTAAGACGTGCTGTTGGAGGGGCGGAAAGTTACGAGCCCAAACAGGCTTGGCAAGCGGGATTAGGGCTTGGTCTTCGGCGAGGGGATTTTGCCGGGTTGCCGAGAGCAGTTGTCGCGCCAAGCCATTGGGGTGAAGGGACTTTGCTACAGCGCTATTATGCCTAGGGTGCCACCCAACAGATGGGGTACAGTTCATGGGGCGCCCAGCACGGGTGGTGGTTTCACTGATTCTCTTTGCAGTGGCGGGCTTTTTGGCTTTGTCGTTTATGACCTACGCCCATAGCCAAGTGGCCGGTGCAACGGGGGGAGCTGATGGTCGCAACTTGTTTGGCTTCTTCGGAGCTTGGGTTGGGCATTCTTTTATTTTACTGTGGGGCTTAGCTGCATTTTATCTGCCGATATTGTTGGCTGGTTATGGTATTGCCGTTTGGCGCGAAGCGGACCTCGATAATTTAGGTCGTCGTTTAACGGGAGCCGCATTATTGGTGCCTGCATTATGCGGAATAATTCATTTGCTGCCATTAACGTTTATTTTTGATGGTTTATTATATCGTTGGGATCAATTTCAATTTGGTGGATTAGGCGGTAGTTTAGGGCGTTTCTTGTGTGCAATTCCCGGGCCGTACGAAACTAGTGGTGCAGGTGTATTAGTTACTCATTTGCATGTTTGGGGTGCCGCTGGCGTATTGCTGTGTTTAGGAATGGCAGCGCTGTTATTAATGCATATTGGATTACGACATTTCACTCTGCGTTGCTGGCAAGCTGCTCAGACATGGAAACAAGCGCCTGCGTTAATTATGCCGGAACGACCAGGTCGGGTAAAACCCGCATTTGATCCCAATGCAAAAGCGCCGATATTAAAAATGCGCGCAACCACCGCTATTAATGAGGTGACTAGGCGTATTGCCGATGATGAAACGGCTTTACCTCCGGACGCAGAAGAATTATTGGAACGAATTCGTTTACAAAAACAGGCGGTCATGGGTCGCGGTTCAGCGGTAAATGTCCCGGAAACACTCGAATCATTGGCGCAAGCGAACGCGCTAGCCAACGAAAATGACGAAGAAGCCGTCGTCGATGAAGACGAAAACGAAGAAGTTGGTAGCGCTGAAGCCAATAGCGAAAATGTAGCAGTCAACGAATTAGCGGCGCGTGCGCAAACGCCACCTCCGCCAGTAAAGCCGAAGAAAAAGCCTCGTCCGCGTGAACGCACGTCTGATAATCCTGATGCGTATGTATTACCGCCGGTTGATTTGCTTGACGATATGCCAGAAAAACGTTTGGCTGAACACGATGCGGAAAAAAATCAGACCTCGCGCGCCATTGAAGAAGTGTTTTCACATTTCAATGTGGGCGTCCAGGTGGTCAACGCTACCCGTGGTCCGGTGGTGACGCAGTATGAAATTCGTTTGCTCGATCAGTCAATGCGTGTCAATAAAGTTGAAGGCTTCGAAAAAGATTTGTCGATGAAGCTTGGTACCGAAGGCATTCGTATCGTCGCGCCATTGCCGAATAAAATGACGATCGGTATTGAAGTGCCAAACCGCGTTAAAGAAGCGGTAGTCATGCGCGATTTGGTCGAAGAAATTGACCCATCAACCATGGCGCTACCGGTTGTTTTAGGCCGTGATGTGGTTGGTAATCCGATGGTCAGCGATTTAGCTAAGATGCCGCATTTGTTGGTCGCGGGTGCCACCGGCATGGGTAAGTCAGTTTGCATGAACGCGATGATTTGCTCCATCCTGTTGTTTAAATCGCCAGATGAAGTGAAGTTCATCATGGTTGATCCCAAAATGGTCGAATTAGCTGGGTATGAAGATATTCCGCATTTGCTCGCGCCTCCCATCACCGACATGACCAAGGCACATGCGGCATTGGAATGGGCCTGTCGAACCATGGACGAAAGATATGAATCGCTACGTCAAACGGGAGTGCGTGATATTAAAGCCTATAATGAATTAGGTGATGATGAAATTCGCTTTCGGTTAGCGAAGAAAGAATTGAAGCCAGAAGATATTCCGACCGGTGGTCAAAAAATGCCATTTATAGTCGTATTGGTCGACGAATATGCTGACCTCATGATGGTTAACAAAGAAGTAGAAAAATCCATCGTTCGTTTGGCAGCCAAATCACGTGCTTGTGGTATCCATGTTATTTTGACCACGCAGCGTCCGTCAGCCGATGTTGTTACAGGTTTAATTAAATCCAATTTACCGTCACGTATTTGTTTCCGTGTGGTTGATAAATCAAACTCGCGCGTGGTTATGGATATTAGTGGTGCTGAAAATCTGCTCGGCAAAGGCGACATGTTGTTCTTGCAGCCTGGTGCTAGCCAACCAGTTCGTGGTCAAGGCGTGTGGCTGAAAGACGCTGAAATCAACGCGATTATTGAACATGCGAAAATGCATGGGAAACCCACCTATGAAGAGGCGGTGCTGAAAGTTGGTGCCGTACAAATGGCTGGTGGTGGTAGTAGCGGCAGTAATGGCAGTGCGTGGCTCAGTGATCGCCAATTTCATGAAGCCGTGCAAGCTATGTACCGCTACAACCGTTCGGGTGCAGATTTCTTCCGCCGTAAATTAAATGTGGGCTATAATAAAGCCACGACCTATGTCGAGCAACTCGAAGACCTCGGATTCCTTGGTCCACAAAAGGGCACCAGCCCACGCGAAATATTACGCACGTGGGATGAATGGATAGACCAATTAAAGGAAAATGGCGTGACCTGGGAAGAAGAGGATGATTTGTATCATAACCCCGTGGAAATTCGTCAGTAAGTTACGATGAGCGCGCGTACGATCCGCGTTCATCGTTTTGTTGTAGTTCTTCTAAACCCGCGCTGATGACGCGAATTTGTTCGCGGCCCCAAATGGCACGCAATTTTTCTAGAAGATCATGACAGGGATGTATGCGCCATTGTTCGCCGAACGCGAGGGTAAGCAGGACATCTTGGGGCGTGTGGATTAACATCGTGAGCGGTCGTGCGCCTGGGTGTTCTTTCAGCGCGGTTTCACTCGTTTTTAATCGACGTTCAATATCGCCAGCATCACCACATTGAGTGGTATCAATATGAATGACAATTTCGCGCGTTAGGCGCTCGATAACCAAGGTAGCGGGAATGACGTCGGATATTTGTAGGCTCGGTAATACTTCAGAGGCGTCGCCCTCTTCAGCGTTGGCTTCTTCGCTGGGTGCCTCGCCATCATCGCTAGTCATGACTGGTCGACTGGGACGTAGTTCTCGGCGATCCAGTTTACCACAAAATAGCGCGACTAAATCTGGTTCACAGTCATGGGCAAATTTTTCATAGGGACCGGGTATTGTTTCGCCGCGTCGATTTGGTTTACCGGGAAATAATACCGCTTCGAATTGGCCATATTGATCCTCAAGACTGAGGATCGCCATAGTTTTTCCAGTCTTGGTGCGAATGACTCGTTTAGCTAAAACGACAGCGGCGATGGCCGCCGTTGTGCCACTTGCTTGTTCCCGCAATTGCGCGGTGGTGATGGTGGCGACATCGCTTAATGCTGAGCGTTGCTCGCTCACTGGATGACTGGAAATCCAATATCCGGTCAGGGCTTTTTCAAAGCCCAAACGTTCGGTCATGCTCCAGTCACTAATATCGGGGTAGCCTTTAATTTCATCACGGAAGGCTTCGTCTTTTTCGAAGGTAGCAAATAATGTTTGTTGGTTCTGCGCTTTGGTTTGGTTAATACGACTAGCGCGATCAAAGGCGCGATCTTGCACTTCAAACAGCGCTCGGCGATTGGTGTGCAAACTATCTAATGCACCGACTTTAATCAGGGATTCCATGGCGCGTTTGTTGACCGCGCGCGTATCCATACGTTCGCATAAATCGTATAGCGTGTCGTAAGGGCCATGAGCATCGCGTTCGCGAATAATCGCCTGTGCCGCGCCTTCACCGACGGCTTTGACGCCGCCGAAACCAAAGCGGACGGTGACGTTGCTGGTGTCACTGCTCAGAGCCGCATCATTAAGACTACGTTTAATAACGCGAAATTCCCAGCCCGATTCATTCACGTCAGGTGGTAAGACAGGAATTTCCATGATGCGAAGTTCTTCGACGAACTTGGTCATCTTGTCTTTGTTATCCATTTCATAAATCAAGTTAGCGGTCATGAAGGCGGCATAATGATTTGCCTTCATATACGCCGTCCAATAAGCAATTAATCCATAACAAGCAGAGTGCGATTTGTTAAAGCAGTAGGAGGCGAAACCAAGAATCTTCTCCCACATTTCTTTACATTTTTTCTTGTCAAATTGGTTATTGGTCCACGCGCCTTCGATGAATTTCTCTTCCAATTTTTTCAGGACGTTAATGTCCTTTTTACCCATGGCTTTACGTAAATCGTCGGCTTCAGCTGGCGTAAAGCCGCACAATTCACGGCTGATCGACATCACCTGTTCTTGGTAAATATACAGGCCATAGGTTTCTTTTAAAACGCCTTCCAGCACCGGATGCGGATAATCAACGCGTTCGCGGCCATGTTTGCGGTCGCAATATTGCGTGTGCATGCCCGCCATCAGTGGGCCTGGTCGATATAATGCGACTAACGCGATTAAATCTTCAAAACGGTCGGGTTTTAATAATTTAATCAGTTCCTGGAAGCCGGTCGATTCACATTGGAAAACGCCCAGGGTGCGTCCTGTGCCTAATAGGGCGAAGGTCTTTGGGTCATCAAGTGGCACGAGGCCGTAGTCAATGCTAACACCTTCGCTTTCGCGGGCGATCTCGGCAGCTTTTTTCAAAATGGACATGGTTTTTAGACCAAGGAAATCCATTTTGAGCAGGCCGCATTTTTCTACCTGCGTCATGTTAAACTGAGTTGCAGATTTATCCTTAATACGGCAAACCGGCACATAATCACTAACCGGCCCTGGGGCGATAATCATGCCGCAGGCGTGTACGCCCAAGGAGCGGCCTAGGGATTCTAATTGCAGTGCCGCATCTAGTACATTTTTTGTGCGTTCATCACTGTCATAACGTTTAACCATGCCATCAACGGCGCCAAATTCATTTTTATCTTTATTGAGCGGTTTACGTCCAAGGCATACTTGTAAGTCATGTTTACCCGACGGATCTTCTGGTACCAAATTGGCTAATTCTTGTGACTCTTCTGGCGTCCAATGATAAGCGCGTGCGACATCTTTAATCGCCATACGAGCTTTCATGGTGCCCAAAGTCATAATCTGCGTCACCGCATCTTGGCCATATTTTTGTGCGACGTACTCAATAACTTCGCCGCGCCGATCTTTGCAGAAATCGATGTCGATATCAGGCATCGATTTGCGCCCAGGATTCATAAAGCGTTCGAACAACAAACCATAACGCAGTGGACAAATATCGGTGATGCCCAAGGCATAGGCGACAATGGAACCGGCGGCTGATCCACGTCCGGGGCCGACAGGAATACCCTTATCTTTGGCCCAGTTAATAAAATCAGCCACAATTAAAAAATACGCGGCAAAACCCATTTTTAATATGGTGTCTAATTCAAAGGTTAGGCGTTGAGTTACGACCTCACTGGGATTATCGCCGTAACGTTTTTGAACACCACGTGCGCACAATTCGCGCATCCATGTTTCTTCGCTTTTATGATCGGGACAAGAAAATGAAGGTAAAAAATAGGTACCGGTAGGGATCTTTGAGCCACGGCACAGTTCTAACACCCGCCGCGTGTTGCTGATCGCGTCGGGTAAATCCTTAAACAGCGCTGTCATTTCATCGGCTGTTTTGAGGTAAAAGTCACTACTCGGCATGCGTTTACGCCGCGTATCATCGACCGTAGTTACTTTTTGAATCGCCAACTGCACATCGTGAATATTGCTGTCAGATTTATTGAGGTAATGCACCCAATTGGTCGCGACAATGTCAATGTTATGTGCGCGTGCGAGTTGAACATTGGCTGGCAAAGTCGACATGGGACCATCCATGCCGTGGTCAGTCAATTCGACGAAAAGTCGATCAGGAGTGAAAATATCTCGCAGCAAACCTAATTGTCGCGCTGCTTCTTCTTCGGCGCCGGCGATTAAATGACGATTGATAAAACCGTCATTTCCAGCACCGGTTAAACAAACTAAACCTTCACTTAATGCCGCAATGGCATCAAGGTCGACGCGTGGTTCGAAATAGAAACCTTCTAGCCAACCCCGACTCACTAATTTGGAGAGATTGCGATAACCCTGTTCATTTTGCGCGAGCAACACCAACTGGTGCATGTCACGAACTGTTTCCTGCAT
>SYDV01000485.1 GCA_005801395.1 Planctomycetia bacterium
ATTGGTATTTTTGCTTTTCGCCGTTCGACCGGAAAGAGTGAAGACTTTTTCGTCGCAAGTCGCTCGCTCGGGCAATGGGTGTTCTTGTTATCGTTATTTGGCACCAATATGACCGCGTTTGCTATTCTCGGTAGTTCCGGAATGGCTTATCAGCGCGGTATTGGCGTATTTGCCATCATGGCGTCGTCATCGGCAATTATTATCCCACTCACCATTTTCTTTATTGGTACGCGGTTATGGGGCCTGGGTAAAAAGTACGGGCACATGACGCAGGTGCAGTATTTCCGTGATCGTTGGCAAAGTAATGGTTTGGGTACACTTATTTTTGTTCTGACGGCGTTGATGTTAGTGCCCTATATTATTATTGGTGTCATGGGTGGCGGTGAAGTGATGGAAACCTTGAGCACCACTAAAACCGTCGTTGATGGGAAAGAAGTCGCCACGGCCTGGATTCCCTATTGGTTAGGCAGTGCGGTCGTGGGCATGGTGGTGATGGGATATGTTTTCTTTGGTGGTATGCGTGGCACGGCATGGGTGAACTCATTCCAAACCGTGTTGTTTTTGACTTTCGGTGCGATCGCCATTTATCTGATTAGTAGTAAGTTGGGCGGATTTGGCGCGATCATGGAGCGTCTTGCTGGCGACGAAAAAACGGCGCATCTGTTAGCGCGTGACCGCATTAGCCCGGCTGAATTTTTCAGTTATATGTTTATTCCGCTGTCAGCGATTATGTTTCCCCATATTGCGATTATGTGCATGACGGCAGAACGCATTACCCACTTCAAAAAGACGGTTATCTTCTATCCGCTGTGTATCGCCGCCATTTGGGTACCGTGTGTTTATTTGGGTGTGTTGTCTGCAGATTTGTTTCCCGGACTGAAACCAGGTGAAGCAAATGACGTTATCCCCAAATTGCTATCAACGTATACGGATGTGTGGATTTCTGGTATTTTAGGCGCCGGAATTATGGCCTGTGTTATGGCCACTGACAGCCAGATCATGGCGATGACCACCATGTTTACGCAAGATATTTACGCACATTATTTTAAGAAATCAGAAATCGTCGATAAGGCCAAAGAAGAAAAACGCGAAGTATGGATGGGTCGTGTCTTCGTGGTCGGGATTGCAGTGTTTAGTTATTTTGTCGCCTTGGCTTTACATAAACAGGCGGGCATTTTTGAACTCGCCATTCGCTTTGCGTTCTCTGGCTTTGCAGCTTTGGCCCCAGTTATGTTGGCAGCATTGTTCTGGAAGCGTTCGACCGCAGCCGGTGCATGGGCGGCAGTTAGTTGGGTGGCATTTGCGATGATTGGTTCGTGGATTTTACAAAGTTATAGTGAGCCATTAATCGCGGCTTTGAAGCCTGGTCAAAATGCGCAAATATTTCCCGCCTTGGGGGATTTATTCCTGCGCGGAAAAGTCAGCGTCACGATGTATGGATACTTGTTGGTCATGCCGATGACCATTGGCACTGCTGTTATTATGGTGGTCGTGTCTCTTATGACCAAACCACCAACTCAACCAATTCTTAATAAATACTTTCCTTCCAAATCCGGAGTTGCCACGCCATGAGCGCCGCCACTGACTACAAACCTGCTACACCAACCGCTATTGCGGATGCCAAAAAGAAACTCGACGCCCATGTGCGCGAGATGATCAAATGGCATTTTTCGTCCGAAACGGGCAGCCCCTATTGGCTTGAGTGGGCGAAAAAGAATAAATTTGACGCGATCAAGCATGTCAAAGGCGTAGATGACCTGAGTTTGTTTCCAAACTTTGTCGATGACGTCTTGCGCGATGAGCAAAATGATCGCTTTGTGCCGAAGCCGTATAAAGGTAAACCCTATTTCGTGTTCGAAACGGGCGGCACCACGGGCATGCCGAAGCAGCGCATTAGTTGGACCGATCATTTACACGATTACACCGAATTTGGTGAAAAAATTGATCAGAAGTTTTTCCCTAAGAATTCGCATTGGTTAATGGCTGGTCCAACCGGCCCTCGTCGTCTGCGTATGGCGGTGGAACATTTAGCCAATGTGCGTGGCGGTAGCTGTTATCACATCGATTTAGATCCGCGTTGGGTAAAACGCTGTATTAAAAAAGGTGATTATAATCAGGCAGAAGAATACAAAGAACACGTGGTCGATCATGACATCGTGATTCTGCGGAACCGTACTAATATTCAGTGCTTATTTACCACGCCGAAAATTCTTGAGGCGATGGCTGAGCGTACCTCGATCGTCAGTTTAGGAATTAAAGGTGTGTTTTGCGGTGGAACTTCCATGACCCCACAAGTGGTGCGTTTCCTCGCTGAAGAAGTATTGGAAGGTAAGGCGCTCTTTTGCCCAACTTATGGCAATACGTTGATGGGTCTGGCAACCAGCCGTCCCGTGTCGGAAAAAACCGGTTGGAGCGTCGTTTATCACGCGCCACAGCCACGTGCGATTCTACGTGTGGTTGATCCAAACGATTCGTCGAAAGATGTCGATTACGGTGCCTGGGGTCGTGTCGAATTATCGACCTTTACCAAAGAATTCTTTATGCCGCGCTTGCTGGAACGCGACGAAGCGATGCGCCGTGAACCAATTAACCGTTGGCCGTGGGACGGCGTTGCTGATGTGCGTCCATTTGGCGCATCAAGCGGCAAAATCATTGAAGGTGTTTATTAAGTAGCTACGAGCTTCGAGTTTCGAGCTTCAAACTTCGGTCGATTCAAACTCGCAGCTCGCAGCTCGCAGCTCGTAGCTTTCAAAAAAAGGAATACCATATGAACAAACCAATTCACATTCCGGCACTTCGTTTCGGTCAGCCGTATAAGAGCTGCGATGTTTTAACCACCAAAGGCGCTGAGATTTCGCAGGTTAATGCGGGACTCATTCGTCGTGATTTATTACAGATAAAAAAAGCCACGACGGAACTGGAAGCCATTCCGATGCCGCGTTTATTAGAGATTTGTAAAAAGGCAGGTGAATTATTTCAGCACGGAACGGTGCCCGTTGGTCTGGATAATCAGCCACAGTCGGCTGAAGATTATGTGCGACAAGCGTCCGTTTCGTGTGGTTTGCCGCACGCAATGGTGCGTAATAATATGAGTAAAATCGCGCTGGTGATGACCGATATGAAGACCATTTTGAAAGGTCTGACGCGGGGTTTAGATTTATCAGTTATTGATGCTGGTATGGGTGAACAAAATGGTGTGCCAGTGAGTTTCTATCGCACCACGGATATGTTGGGTGTGGTGTTGCCGTCAAACAGCCCAGGTGTGAACTCGTTGTGGATACCATCCATCGCGCTCAAAGTGCCAGTGGTTTTAAAACCTGGCCGCGATGATCCGTGGACACCGTACCGCATTGCTCAATCGTTTATTGCTGCTGGTTGCCCACGCTCGGCATTTTCATTTTTGCCTACCACCCATGACGGCGCGCATGCGTTGCTGGCATTGGCGGGTCGCTCGCAATTATTTGGTGATGCGAGTATTACCAAACGCTACGCGGGCAATCCTAACGTTGAATTACATGGCCCTGGGTACAGCAAGGTGCTGATTGGCGACGATATGGTAAAAGACTGGCCTAAATTAATCGACGTCTTAGTCACTTCAGTCGCCGCAAATGGCGGACGTAGCTGCGTAAATGCGTCTGCGATTGTGGTGCCCAAATTCGGCAAAGAAATCGCTGCTGCCTTGGCTGAACGCTTAGCCAAGATTTTGCCCACTGCGGCAGATGATCCGAAAGCGGGTTTATCTGGTTTTGCCAATCCAGCCGTGGCTGAAAGTATTTCTGAAACCATTGATAAAGATTTAGCGACGCCGGGGGCAGAAGATGTGACGGCCCGTTACCGTAAAGGCCCACGCTTCGTGACGCACGAAGGCCGCACATTTTTGTGCCCAACCGTGGTGCACTGCGATTCGTTCTGTCATCCGTTGGCTAATCGGGAATTCTTATTCCCGTATTGCTCGGTCGTGGAAGTGCCACAAGCCGACATGCTTGCACAGATTGGTCCTTCTTTAGTCGTTAGCGGAATTACGAAAGATAAAGCTTGGACGAAACAATTGTTAGCGTCACCGCTGATTCATCGCCTTAATTTAGGTGCGATGGCAACCTCGCATGTACATTGGGACCAACCGCACGAAGGTAACCTTTTTGAGTGCTTGTATCATCGTCGAGCTGTACAGACAGCAGGGTAACGCATGCGTCCAGCATCAACTCCTTTAGCCAACATTGATTTCTCGTCCCGCCGGCCACGCTTGGTGGCTGGGTCAGGATGTGTTGCGCGCGTTGGTGAGCTGGCGCGTGAATTTGGTGGCACGTGTGCATTGTTAGTTACCGATCAAGGTATTGTTGCTGCTGGACATGCTCAACGCGTGACGTCAGCCCTGCAAGCGCAGGGATTAACGGTAGTGATTTATGATCAGGTCCATGAAAATCCGACAACGGATGACGTTGCTGCCTGTCTTAAAATAGCTCAAAGCGGAAAAGTTGACATCATTATCGGTGTTGGTGGCGGCAGTTCGCTCGATACGGCCAAAGGATGTAATTTTTTGCTGACTAATGGTGGTCGCATGCGCGATTATTGGCATACCAAAGCAGCGACTAAACCCCTGCTGCCATTGATCGCCATTCCGACGACCTCAGGCACCGGTAGCGAATGTCAGAGTTATGCGCTCATAGCTGATGCCGAAACGCATCAGAAAATGGCTTGTGGCGATGCTAAGGCGATGGCTCGTGTCGCTTTGCTTGATCCGATGTTGACGATTACTCAGCCGCGAAAAGTGAGCGCCTGTACGGGACTCGATGCGATTGGTCACGCGGTGGAAACCATGGTGACGAGCAAGCGTAATCCCGTGTCGCATTTATTTGCCCGCGAAGCTTTTGCGTTACTCAATACGCATTTTCCTATTGTGCTCGAAAAACCAACTGACGTCGGAGCACGAGGCGCCATGCAATTGGGTGCAGCCTATGCCGGACTTGCGATTGAAAATAGTATGTTGGGTGCGGCTCATGCTTGTGCGAATCCGCTTACCGCGCGTCATGGTGTTATACATGGACAGGCAGTCGCTATGATGTTACCAACGGTTGTGCGCTATAATGCTGGCGACCCCGTGGCGGCAGCATTGTATGCGGAACTCTCGGTCTTTGCAGGCTTAAGTATGCCAGGCAATGTGGACGCGGCAGTAAATGCCTTAGTACGTCGTCTTGACGAGTTATTGGTTATTGCCGGCCTGCCAAATAATCTCAAGGCTATGGGCGTAAACGAAAATGATATTGCTGCGTTAGCTCAAAATGCAGAACAGCAATGGACTGGCACCTTCAATCCACGTCCGGTTAAAGCGGCAGAGTTTACCACCTTGTATCAATTAGCTTTGCTGGGGCAGGCATGAAGTGGGTGTACGAGACGTCCAGACGTCTCGGCGTAGTGGGCATCCGCTTTGTCGGATGCTGGCGATCAGGATTATTGGTGCTGTTAGCAAGCGCCACCATGACCGCGAGCGCGGCAGATTGGCCGTTGTTTCGCGGGAATTCAGCGCAAACGGGATTTATTAACGAACCGTTGGCGATGAATTACACGCTTACCTGGACGTATCGCACAGGACGGATGTGTACGTCACCCGTGGTGGCGAATGGCATTGCGGTAGTCGGTTCCGGTGACGGTAAAGTGCATGCGGTGAATCTTAAAGATGGTTCGGCGCGCTGGACCTTTGATCTCGGCGCGGAAATCGAAGGATCACCTGCTATTCATAATGGCCAGGTCGTTATTGGTAGCACTGAAGGCAAGGTAGTTTGTTTGTCATTGACGGATGGGGCTTTGCGTTGGGAAACGAAGGCGGGCGATAAAATATCAGGTGCCGTTACTATTTATTCGACCAATGAAACGACCCGCGTGTTGGTCGGTAGTTATGACAATAACGTGTACTGCTTTGAATTGGTCGATGGTAAAAAAGTATGGGCATATGAAACGCAAAGTTACGTGAATGGGACGCCTGCGATTACCACGCTCAATCAAGAAGCGGTTGCGGTGGTTGGTGGCTGCGATGCGAAACTCCACGTGATCAAATTAGCTGACGGTAAAGCAATACGCGAAATCGAAGTATCAGCCTATGTCGCCTCATCGCTCGCCTGTAATAACGGACAGGCGATAACGGGGCACTATGGGAATGAAGTGATCAGTGCGGAATTAGCCACAGGGGCGACGTTGTGGACGTATAAGGAGAAAAACTTTCCATTTTTCTCGTCGCCCGCGGTTAGTGCCGCAGAAGTAGTCATTGGCGGACGTGATCGCCGACTTCATTGTATTGATCGTACGACGGGCAAAGTTCGTTGGGTGTTTGCGGCGCGGGGCAATGTCGATGGAAGTCCAATTATTGGCGGTAATCACACCTTAGTTGGTTCTGATGATGGCAGAATCTACCTAATTGATTTAGCGACGGGCAAAGAAGCCTGGTCCTATGAGATCGGTGATAAAATCAGCGGCTCTCCGGCGGTTGTCGGAAAACAGTTTCTTGTCGGATGCGATGATGGTGGTCTGTACGCTTTCACTGCGGTAACAAAGGAATCTCCATGACTGGCGACATAATGGATGACAATTCGGTTGAGGCAGAAGCCGCTGGCGAGACTAAAACCACGGTTGGTAATTATTTTGTTAGTAATTATCCGCCATTTTCTTTCTGGGAAACCGAACGGGTATCGGAGGCCGCTGCGGCATTTGATCGCGCACCTCGCCCTGGGACCGATTTAGGTCTGTATTTGCACATCCCTTTTTGTCGCAAGCGTTGCCATTTTTGTTATTTCCGCGTCTATACCGACAAGAAAAATGATGAAATCCAAGCCTATTTAGATGCCGCGCTTAAAGAACTAGCGACACATGCAAAGAAACCGGCCATCGCTGGGCGTAACGCCAACTTCGTTTATTTTGGCGGTGGTACGCCATCGTTTTTGTCCAGTGAACAATTAATATCGCTGACCGATGGCATGAAATTTTTGGTGCCCTGGGAGGGCGTCGAAGAAGTTACTTTTGAATGTGAGCCTGGTACGTTGACTGATCGAAAAATTCAGACCATTCGTGATATTGGCGTCACTCGCCTCAGTTTAGGCGTTGAAAATTTTGATGATCACATTCTTCAGTCAAATGGTCGAGCCCATGAATCGAAACAGGTTTTCCGTGCGTATGAACGCGCGCGTGCAGCGGGTTTCCCGCAGATCAATATTGATTTGATTGCCGGCATGATGAACGAAACGGAAGAGAATTGGAAAGCCTGCATCGCCAAGACCATCGAATTAGCGCCTGATAGCGTCACCATTTACCAAATGGAAATTCCGTACAACACCACCATCTACAAAGAAATGAAAGCCGAAGGTAAAATAACCGCACCGGTGGCTGACTGGAAAACTAAGCGTCGATGGGTGACGTACGGTTTTTCGGAACTAGAAAAAGCAGGTTATACGGTAAAAAGTGCTTATACGGCGGTCAAAGACCCTAAGAAGACGAAATTTATTTACCGCGATAAATTATGGGCTGGAGCCGATTTATTGGCGTTGGGGGTATCATCATTCGGTCATATGAACGGAACACATTATCAGAATGAACATGATTTTGCTCCGTACTTGGCCGCGCTCACGGCAGATAGACAGCCGCTCTATCGTGCGTTGACGCCGAATGACGACGAACGTTTGATTCGTGAATTTATCTTACAGCTCAAATTAGGTAAAGTAGACGCGTCTTATTTTACGAAAAAATTCGGTGTCGATCCATTAGTTCGTTTCAAGCCACAATTAGATGACCTGATTAAGGACGGTTACTTACGCATCGACGGCAGGATGTTAACCTTCACTCGTGATGCGTTATTACAAATTGATCGTTTGCTCCATGCTTTCTTCTTGCCGAAACACGCCAACGCGAGGTACGCATGACCACCATTCATAGCGCACACTTTGTTCCGTTGACTGCTTTTTACGATGAAGCAACGATGGAGATGCCTCAGCCATGGGTCATTGATGGTGATACGATGCCGGATCCTTACCGTTCGTTATTAGTTAACCATGGTGATATGACTCCGACATTAGAAAAATTCCATAAGGCGAAGCTGCATTTGAAAGTACTTGGTCGTAGTCAGGTAGGACATGCTTACCGTCGACAAGTGTTGCTGCTCGATCCGAATGATCGTCCGGTCGAATTTGGTGCGATTCGCATTCATTTAGATGTCTTATTGCCGGAAGTGCAGCGCCAAGTATTGGCTGGCCATCGCCCATTAGGCGGTATTTTAATCGACAATAAGGTAAAGCATTCCAGCAATCCAAGTGTTTATTTTGCACTGACCGGCGATGATTTAATCAATAATGCATTGGGCGTTACCCATCCCTGTACCTTGTATGGACGATGCAATCGATTGACCGCAGATAACGGCCAAGTGATTGCGGAAGTTGTCGAAGTCTTGCC
>SYDV01000486.1 GCA_005801395.1 Planctomycetia bacterium
AAAAGGACAAGAGGAACGATAACCCGTACGGGCTACCGTTCCTGCCCTTTAACTTACCTCTAAACTGTATTAACCACAGAGGTCACAGAGCGCACAGAGCGCACAGAGATAAAGAATTACCAACTCTGTGCGCTCTATGACCTCTGTGGTTAATAGCTGCCTTTTGTCTTATCCGCAGAAGTTAAAATCTCATCGGTCGGCACAGGCGGGAAGGCTCTTGTTTATCCCCTCTTTCGCCACATCCGGAATGTTTGACTCATAATCGACATTAATGATCATGCAGATAATCGGACATCGGACATCCTGCTATTAAAATTAAAACTGATTGCTCAGCGCTGCCGGAAAAACTCTTTTAAATCTGCCTTAGTTTTTTACCGATTCCTCTACTTCGCGTTACACAACGCCGCCATGCGCGCAAACTCGCGTGGCACGCCAATGTACGGATCTTCCTTTTCTTCAAATTCCAAGGTGACAAAGCCCTGATAATTTGTTTCGCGCAACATGGTAATAATCCGTTGATAATCCGTAGGTTGCGATTCGGTCGCGCCCGCTGGCTTCATCACGGCCTTAATTTGCACATTGATCGCATACGGCGCACATTTCGCCAAATCACCATACGGATCAGCGGTGTGAAAATTCCCACTGTCGAGATTAATACCAACCCATGGGCTATTTACTGCCTTCACGATGGCGATTAACGCATCGGCTTCGGCGACGATGCCGCCATGATTTTCGAGGCCAAGGAATATGCCATAGCGTCCAGCGTAATCGCAACATTCCTGTAATGATTCAATACACAAAACACGCGCCGCATCAGGACTCACTTCTTTAGGGGCTGCACCAGCGAATACACGAATATGTGGCGCGCCTAATTTCGCCGCGTGGTCAATCCACATTTTAACTTCCGCCAGTTGCGCATCGCGTTGATCGCCTTTTGGTAAGGTGAAATTATTTGCGATGGCAGTACCGGTAATAGCCACCCCACGTAAAAAAGCGTGCCGCCGAATACGTTGCAGCACATCGCCGGACAAATCTTTGGGCAAGAAATAACTGGTAAGTTCCGCACCAGCACAACCCAGGTCAGCGCAATAATCGATAAAGGTAAACAGATCCATCGTTCGTTCAGTTTTCGGCATTTTGACTGGGCGTTGCAAATCGCCGACAAAATATTCACGAAACGAATAAGCCGCCAAGCCCGGCAGCAGCCGTGCCGTACCCGCGCGCTTAATAGGTTCCGCCGAAGTACCCATAAAGGGCAAACTGACGAGCGGTAACGCGACGGTGGTTTGTAATAAAGCACGGCGAGTAAATGACATGCAAACTCCGGAGGATAAGTACGGCTTACCTAACTAGACAGCCTTTCTCAATTCCCAATTCAATCTTCTTTACGTCAGTGTTCTCCCAGTGCCATCAACGCTTTCTCGGTGACTGTTATCGGAGGTTGGAAATATAACAAGCATCACGCGTCGTGACACAAACTCGACGATACGACGAAGGAGAAAATGCAAACGCGGTAGGTTTCCCAGGAGTTTTTATCACACCCTGACGTTTTCCGTCACTATCAATTAATTGAATGCCCGCATTCGTCGCACACCACAGACGACTGCCACTATCGAATAATAATCCATCGAGTCCTTTTTCTGAAAACGTCGCAAACACGACGCGCTCACTCAACTGACCATCGTCACCTATTAACCAGCGATAAATGGTCGAACTCGACGAATCGCCAACATACAACCAATGACCATCCGGTGAAAACGCGATGCCGTTCGGCGCTCGCAAATCATCCACCATTTTACTCAAGGTACCGGTAACTGGCGACCAACGAAACACACATTGGCGATCTAATTCTTTAATATCTTGCGAACGTGGTTTGAATAAAAATTCTGGGTCGGTAAACCACACTGAACCATCGCCATGAACAATCGCATCATTGGGACGATTCAGCCGCTTCCCTTCAAAACGATCGGCAAGTATTTCCGTCATTTCACCGTGCGCATTCCAACGCACTAAACGACGATTGGTTTGCTCAACGACATAATATCCACCGTGACCATCAGGGCGAAACGAAGTCGCTTCTGGAGCATCATTACGCCACACTGTTAGCCCTGATTTTTCTGTCCAACGATACACCAAGTGATCATGATGTGCGGCATAAATCAACGTCAGTTCATTATTTTCTACAACCCACTGCGGGCCTTCGCAGCCAGCGTGGCCACTACTGATGTGCTGCCACTGAGCACCAGGCGAAAAAATTTCACTCACAACGGCTGCCGGTTCAGTCATAATTTCTGCCGCGACAGCTACGCAGCACCAGCACAATATAAACCAGCAGCGCACGACCATTTCAATTGATTTCATACGTTTAATATCATGCGATTAATTCACCAATAACCGAACCACCAATTTGGCTTAATTGTTTAAAGCGACCGCCATGGAAATAAGTCAGGCGATTATCATCAAGACCAAGTAAGTGTAATATCGTACAATGCACATCGCGTATGTGACGTACGGTTTCGACCGCATGATCATCAATTTCATCTGTCGCACCAACGACAGCCCCACGACGCACGCCGCCCCCAGCAAACAACATATTCATAGCTTTGGCATTGTGATCTCGACCAAGCGCATCGCCACCACTACGGTTACCGTTATCTGGGCTACGACCAAATTCACCGGTCCACACGACCAGGGTTTCATCAAGCATTCCTAAGCGCTTCAAATCAGCAATTAATGCGGCCATAGGTCGGTCCACCGCGCGAATACGTTCGCTATGTGCCCGTCCGATATAATCATGCGAATCCCATCCGGTACTATACAACTGAACGAAACGCACGCCTTTTTGTACAAGTTTTCGCGCCAACAAACAGCGACGACCAAAGTTAGCAGATACCGGATCGTTAAGTCCGTACAGCTCCTGAGTGGCTTTATCTTCACCGGATAAATCCATCACCCCAGGCACTTCGGTTTGCATGCGATACGCTAATTCATAGCTATCCATACGCGCCGCTAATTCGGAATGCTCCGGATGCTGCTGCGCATGACCACGATTTAAATTCGCGAGTAAATCTAAATTGGCGCGCTGATGCCCTGGAGTTACACCAATTGGTGGAGCAATATCAAGAATCGGCGAGCCATTTCCGCGCAACGGAGTGCCCTGAAAATACGGTGGTAAATAACCATTCCCCCAATTTGGCGAACCGCCTTGTGGATAGGACACTTCTGGCAGCACAATAAAACCTGGGAGATCTTGGTTCTTACTGCCAAGCCCATACGTCACCCAGGCTCCCACTGATGGCTCACCACCAAATTGGCTACCTGTGTTCATATGATAATTCGCCGTCGGGTGATTTATCGACTCCGCTTGGCATCCTTTATAAATACACAGTTCGTCGGCAACTTTTGCCAACTCCTGAAAATGCTCACACATATCAATACCGGACTGTCCGACTTTACGAAATGAGAACGGACTCTTAACATAATAGCGATCTCCCGAGGACATCGCGGAGGCAAATTTATCATTTCGCACGAAACGCTGCATATGCAGGGTTTCAAGCGCCGGCTTGGGATCAAAGGTATCTAAATGACTCGGTCCACCTTCCATATACAGCATGATGCAAGCTTTAGCTTTTGCCGGTAAATGTCCGGCCTTTGGCGCTAACGGAGCTTTAGACGCAGGTTCACCGGAAAACAATCGATCACCCATCAACGCGGTCAGGGCAACCGGGCCTAACGTAGCACCACAACGATAGAGTAATTCACGGCGAGAAAATGATGTCATAAAGCCCTCATTTTAATTTCAATGCGGTGTTAATAAATAACCCTTTAATATACATAAACATATTCATTACTGTTGAATAATACTAAACAAACATCGGCGAGGGCTCGCGTTTCTGCTGACACGTCCCAGGCTTTACGATCCGCCACATAAGAATCGCGATACACATCCAAATCTTCAACCCAGAAAAATAAGACGCCCGTT
This sequence comes from Planctomycetia bacterium, assembly GCA_005801395.1. The sequence goes on from SYDV01000486.1 coordinate 3,983, forward strand.
TTTTCATCCACCATTTGTCTGATGGTGTACGTTGGCATGACCTGTGGGGTCAGTTTATTCTGCGCATGATGTTCAGTTTGTTTAAGCAAGTGCTGCATCACACTATCACGTTCTGGTAAAGTCGGCTGACGACCAACGGTCAGACGAAAGGCGTCAGCAATTTGCGCTCTCACATTGCCATGCTGCTTTTGTAATCGTAAGGCCATAGCAATAGAACGATCCATACTAAATTGACTATTCAGCAATGAAAATGCCTGCGGGGTAATGGTTGAAGCATCGCGACGTTCACTACTTAAATCCAAGCTCGGTTGATTAAACACTTCCAATAATGGATCGCGCATCGTGCGGATGCGTTGCGTATAAATAGTACGACGATGACGCTGTTCTGGCTTGGCATCTGGTTGATAAGCCATGGCAATACCACCCATGATTTGTCGTGGCTGCATCGCTACTTCATAATTTATTTCAGGGCGCGCGGGTATTCCACCCATCATCAGGTTCAACTCTTGGGACGCATACAACATGTTGTCGCGTAATTCTTCCGCTGTCATGCGACGGGTTTCAAAACGCGCATAATAATTATTCTCCGGATCCTTTTCCGCATCTGCTTGAGGTAATGCTGCACTACTGCGCTTATAGGCTTCACTCGTCATAATGAAGCGATGCATCGCTTTAATCGACCATTTTTCATCCATGAAGCGCTGAGCTAAATAATCTAATAGGGCCGGATGCGTCGGTTTAGCTCCCATGGCACCAAAGTTGTTAGGATTTTTAGCTATTCCGTGACCAAAATGTGACAACCAAATACGATTGACCATCACGCGTGCTGCTAAGGGATTCTTCGGTGACACGATCCAATTCGCTAAGGCAAGACGACGACCATCACGCGCGGTGGTCAATTCAGAAACTTCAACGGCGTTGATTTGTCCCCGCATGGCTTCAATCACTGCTAAAGTTCCTGAAACCACCGCGTCAGTTGCCGCTTCTAAAGAACCTCCCTTAAGAATATGCACCTGATCAATATTCCCGTCTCGTTTTTGCGGCATCGACAGGTGCGCATCATAACTGTTCAACACTCTCGTCGGACCATTATACACGGAAAAAACACGCGGCTCATAAGCCTGAAGATCAAATTTCATATATTCTTCACGTTTTTTATTGACCCGACCTTGACCAACTTTTTCCGCGTCTTTATCCCACTCTTGCGTTGGCCATTCTGCCTGTGGCAGCGTGGAAAAACTGCGCACTTTGCCAGAATGAGTTAATAATTCTTTGAGTCGCGCCTGTCCAGCAACAAAGCCTTCGCGGTTTTCCTGTTCCAAAAATGCCGCGTCACGATCGGCAAATTGCACCGGAGCAAAGACTGATTGGATACGATAATAATCCCGCGTTGGAATCGGGTCAAACTTATGATCATGACATTGCGCACAACGTAATTCGTGGCCAAGAAAGGTAAGGCCTACACTATTGGTCACGTCATCGAGGAATAATTGTCGCGTGACCGAGGCCACACTCATCGATGTATGTTCCCATGGTCCTGTGCGAAGGAATCCCGTCGCCATTAACAGTTCGGGATTGTTCTCGTCGATTTCATCACCCGCTAACTGTTCACGAACAAATTGGTCATAGGGTTTATCCGCATTAAATGCACGCACGACATAATCACGATAACGCCAAGCATGCGGCCGTGGATAATCGTTGGCAAAACCAGATGAATCGGCGTAGCGCACGACATCCAGCCAATGGCTTGCCCATTTTTCGCCATAACGCGGTGAGGCGAGCAATCGATCAACCAGGCGCTCCCAGGCGTCCTCGCGAGCATCCATAGTGAACGCATCAATCTCTTCTGGGGTTGGTAATAATCCGGTGAGATCTAAACTCACCCGACGAATAAGCGTCAAGCGATCGGCTTTTCCAACGGGGGAAATGCCTTTTTCCGCTAAGGTGCGATTAATTAAATAATCGATGGGATGCAGTGGAGAGCCAGCCAACGACGCTGGAACTTCCACCGGTTGAATGGGCTTAAATGACCATAAATCGTCTTCTTTGTAGCCGCGACCTGCCCAGTCTGATGACTGTCCGCCAACGCTGGTTAATATGACTCGGCCAAGTGTTTTCGGTGCAGACGCAGCTAACTCAACACGCCGTTCCTCCTCAAGCCATGGCGCTCCCAAAGAAATCCAGCGTTTCAGCGCGGCAATTTGCTCGGGACTTAAGCGGTCATTTTCTTTTGGCGGCATTTCCAGATCGGGATCTTTCCATGTTACCGCGACAAACAGCAGGCTTTTATCTGGATCTCCGGGAATTAAGGCGCTGCCATTTTCTCCACCTTTGATCATTGCCTCACGCGTGTTCAGCCACAATTCCCCTTTAATTTTTTTCGGATCTTCTCCATGACAAGCCATACATTTGGCCTGTAACATGGGATAAACCGAACGGGCAAAAATAGCTTCGCCTTCATCGACTTTATTTTCTAAGGCCGAAGCCATGCCCATCATCGTCATCAACAATACCATTATATAATAGCGCATGCCTTTTCCTTTCAGCCCGCATCTGCGGCTAGGGTTTTCGGTAATTCGCCCAGTGCATGGCGATAGGCAGAAGGCGATAATCCGGTAACCAAGCGGAAACGAGTGGCGAAAAAAGCCTGGGTGGCAAAACCTGCCGCCTCAGCCACGGCTGCGATCGTGAGCGAATGATCCATCAGTAATCGCCGCGCTTCATCGATGCGCAAACGCGTAATAAAGGAAATGGGCGTGACGCCATAAACACGATTAAAAGTACGCTGAAATTGACTAGGAGATAATCCTGCCATCGCCGCCAATTCGGTAATCGGTAAATCTTGACGCAGATGCGTGCGCATATATGCAACGACCCGTGATAAACGGGCAACGGGAGTTTGCGAGTCCGCTTGCTGATTAGAATAACGACGACTTAAAAGCGTGACTAATACTTGAAACATGCCACGAATTACGGTTTTTTTTCCTTCTTCACCACCCTGTAATTCACTTTCCAAATGCCGCGCCAAAGCCACACAACGAATTAAGTCCGCTGTTTCTAAGTGAAGACGTTGCGGTGCACGCGTGCTTGATGGATGGCGCGTGTCTAAATCAAATAAACTATGAAAACCAGCCATTTGACGTAAATCTAAATCATCGTCTAAGACCTGGGCTTGATCAAATTGCACATTACACAATTGCAATTTTTTCGCGTCTTTAAATCCATGTCGCTGACCATCGGTAATAACGACTACATCACCTTTAATTAAATCATGCGTCCCTCGATCCGAGATATGTGTCGCGTTACCGTCCAACACGATTACTAATTCGGTGTATTGATGGCGATGCGATGGAAAATCGCCGTTGTGCTCAACAAATAAAACATTGAAACGAAAGCGTGCGTCGGGGACATCATCAGCGTACGTACCACGACATACCTGCACTTGGTCGCTTCCACTTTGAACGAACTGCGCAACCACACCAACGACACCGTTGGTCGCAATTTTTTTTCGCTGTCGTGCAGGTTTCGGCATTCGGAATCCTTGCTAACCGTTCTGTTGAGCTGGTCCGCTCGGTCAATCTCATGGTGCGGTATAAATGAAAATACCTACTACCTCTGTTGGCGTTGTCTATGACTTCATCAAGCTTCATAGAACAACATTATAGCGAAATATCGCCTGTAATACTTTGTAAACATAGCTTTTGCAGTGCTTTATGGCTAAGTGTTTTATCCATCAAATTCATATGCGGTAAAAGTGTAAATTATTTTGTTTGTTTTGACGGTTAAAAGCTAACTCTATCGTGCAGTTCGTTCCGATTTTACCCAACTAGGTAGTGGCTGCTGGTGCCCTTACGCTTATTGCTTACCGATATGAAAAACCTCGCGCTCTGCCTCGCCCTGTTCATTGCACAACCAGTACTGTTGGCAGCCGAATCGTTCGTCGTGTTTGCCGGTGGTGGTAATACGGTTGATGGCGGTCCGGCCACCAGCGTCAAACTCATCCAGCCTTTTAGTATCGTGGTCAATGCCGATGGCAGTGCGTGGACCGCAGAACAAGACGGCCATCGTATTCGTCGCATGGCTAGCGATGGAACCATTACCACCGTCGTGGGCACCGGGGTTAAGGGCACCGCCGGAGTAGGAGGGCCAGGCACCGCAGCAGAAGTTAATGGCCCACATCATTTATTAGTTTTACCTGATGGCCGATTAATTATTGCAGATACCTATAATAAGCGTGTCTTACAATATGATGGGAAAACTGGTGTGGTCGCTGCATTTGCAGGTACGGGGGAAACTGGCTTTTCTGGCGATGCAGGGCCTGCTGTCAGCGCAAAAACCAGTGATGCGTACTCGATTGCCTTATCCAAAGACAAAGAAACCGTCTATTTAGCAGACATTCAAAATCGTCGTATCCGCGCCATCGCCATAAAGACTGGCATTATTACCACAGTGGCTGGAAATGGCGCGAAAGGTGCGCCTAAAGATGGCGAACTCGCTGCTGCTGCTCCATTGATGGATCCGCGTTCGGTCGCCGTTGATGCTGACGGTCGACTTTATATTTTGGAACGTAATGGCCATTGTTTGAGGGTCGTTGAAAACAACGGAAAGATATTCACCGTGGTTGGTACCGGCGCAAAAGGTAATAGCGGAGATAACGGAGACGCTAAATTAGCAACACTCAATGGTCCAAAAGATTTATTTATTGATCACGATGGCACGGTATTAATTGCCGATTGTGAAAACCACGTCATCCGTCGCTATGATCCCAAATCCGGGCACATCACCCGTGTCGCTGGAACTGGAACCAAGGGCAATGGGAAACCTGGGAAACCACTAGAAACAGCACTCGATCGTCCACATGGCGTGCATATCGGACCTGATGGTTCTCTGTACATCTGTGATAGTAATAATGGGCGTATCCTGAAACTGGCGCGCTAAATCGCCACCGTGTTTCATTCGGCTATTGAAATGGCGCAATTCCAACGCGGAACGCCATTCCACTACGCGACCTCCAGCGATTTGCGAACTCCTATCCACGTTCGGTGATAACGAGTTCATGCTAGTCATTTCGTCCCGAGACGATCTGCTAGCGGCGAATCTTCCGTGGAGACTTTTATGCGATCAATCTGTTCTACCTTACTATTTTTAGCCCTGACCGTTCCGGCATGGTCTGCGGCAGCGAGCAGCGATACCTGGACGCAATATCGTGGCACGAATCGCGATGGTATTTCTACGGAAAAATTAACCTTGGGCAGCAAAGCGCCGGAAGAAGTTTGGAAGGCGTCAATCGGTATTGGCTACACCTCCATGGCCATTGCTGGCGGCATGTTGTACGTTTCGGGCAATAAAGATAACGAGGACACGCTTCATTGCTTAGATGCTAAAACAGGAAAATCGGTTTGGACATTCAGCTATCCACAAGAACTCTCACCAAATTTGTATGAAGGTGGTCCCAATGCCACCCCAACCGTGACTGACGGTAAAGTCTATATTCTAGCCAAAGACGGATTCGCGGCATGCTTGGATGCCAAAACGGGAAAAGCGGTTTGGAAAAAAAATGTGGCTAAAGAAGTCGGAGCAAAAAAACCTGGCTGGGGATTTTCGGGTTCTCCAACTATTTTAGGCCGCGCGCTATTCCTTAACGTAGGCAGCCACGGACTCGCGCTAGAAGCCGCCACTGGAACGGTGATCTGGAAAAGTGGCGGCGAGGCTGCTGGCTATGCCTCGGTTATTCCGCAAGGAACGGGAAAAAATATCCAGTTATTGGTCTTTGGCGCTGATGCCCTGCATGGCGTAGATGCGACGAACGGCAAAAAACTTTGGAGCCACCCGTGGAAGACTGATCATGGGGTCAACGCCGCAGATCCGATTGTGTTGAATAAACAAGTATTCTTATCCAGTGGATATAATTTCGGCAGCGGTCTCGTCGATTTTAGTGGCAGTCCGAAAGAGGTCTGGCGCAACAAAGAAATGAGGAATCATTTTAATGCCTGCGTCTTAATTGACGGTCACCTTTATGGCTTTGACGATGGCACCTTGAAATGCCTTGATTGGGCCACTGGATCCGTGAAATGGCAACAAGGTGGTCTCGGCAAAGGTTCGCTTGCCGCCTGCAACGGCGCTCTAGTCATCGTCAGTGATAAAGGTGAATTAGTTATCGCTGATGCAAAACCGGATAGTTACAACGAACGTTCTCGCACGCATGTCGTGCCCGACAAAAACGTTTGGACCAGTCCCGCTATTGCTGATGGCAAAATATTCGTGCGCAATCCGAAAGGCGATTTGGTCGCATTAGCGGTTAAATAAACGCTTACAGACCTAACGCGCTTATTCCGTCGGACGTACGCGTTCAACCACGTCCAAACCGTGACCGGTTAAAGCGGCAATATGACGATCGACGTTGGTCATTAACCGCATTTGCCGCACACCCAGGTCTCGCAATATTTGCGCGCCTGTACCATAATCTCGATTATCCATCGCCACTTCTGGATCGCGCACCACTTTATGTTGTTTGCCACCGTGACGCAATAATTGCGCGGGAACGCCATGACCATTGGTATCACGCATATGTAGGAAAACCCCTTCACCAGCGGCTGCTAATTGCTGCAGCGCACTCAGTGGCGGTAATCCACCTGGGACAGCGAAAATATCGCTGAGCAAATGTTCTTTTTGTACGCGCACCAACACGGGTTCGCTCACCGTCGCACCTGGTTTTAAACGATTACCGCAGACTAAGGCTAAATGATGTTCACCACTAATTTGGCTACGATAGGAATATGCGCGAAAATCTCCGGCTGAGGTTTTAATCTGCGCTTCTGCGACTAACTCAATTGTACGTTCACTGCTTTCTCGATAAGCGATGACGTCAGCGATTGAAGATAATAATAATCCATGGTGCTTACCAAATTCGATTAAATCTGGCAGTCGTGCCATTTCTCCATCTGGCTTCATAATTTCACAAATAACGGCCGCTGGTTTAAGGCCAGCAAGTCGCGCTAAATCTGCTGAAGCTTCGCTATGGCCAGCGCGCACTAAACATCCACCATCGCGCGCGCGAAGCGGGAAAACATGCCCAGGACTCACCACATCATCAGGACGTACGTTGTCTGCAATGGCGACCTGAATCGTTTTGGCGCGATCGGCGGCACTAATTCCGGTGGAAATACCTTCACGTGCTTCTATCGACACGGTAAACGCCGTTGATAAACGCGAACGATTATCGCGCGTCATCAGCGGCAATCCTAAACGGTCGAGCATTTGCCCTTCCATCGCTAAACAAATAAGGCCACAACCTTTGGTGGCCATAAAGGCAATTGATTTGGCGTCGGCAAACTGTGCCGCCATGACCAAATCACCTTCGTTTTCACGATCCTCATCGTCCACAAGAATAACCATTTCACCGCGCTTGAGGGCTGCAACGACATCGGGAATCGAGGAAAAAGTCATAAGGTATCCGTTAGAAGGGAGAGCCTTACCGTACGCATTTGATAATCCCGCACCAGAGCGTCATGCGGCCGTACCTCTACACGACCAGACCGACGCATATGCGTCGGTCTGGTGATACTAAAGCGCGAAATCTTACTTCTGTGGAATTTTAATTTCGTGCCTTAATCACGGGACATGGGGCGATTGCCTGACAGCAAAAGCGAACAGCCCAGACGAGTCGATCATAAACCTTTGGTTCCGACTCGACTTGGCTGTAAACATTTGCTTGAGCAACAATTATTTCTTTTTCGGATCAGGCTGCTTCTTTGGATCTGACTTTTTCGGATCAGCAGGTTTCGGCGGTTCTGTTTTCGCTGGTTCTTTTTTAGGATCTTCCTTCTTAGGTTCTACTTTCTTCGGCTCTTCTTTACGCAGATCAGGATCTGGGCCGAAAGTGGTTAAAAGCGCTTTAGCTAATTCAACATTGCTGTTGTTAGGCGGGCCGTCAGCTGCTGCACCGACCACCAAACGTGCGGCGCGTTCCGTGTCTTTGACGAATTGCGCCTTACGCTCGTCCTTCATCGCTTCGGCATTATTTTTAATAACCTGGGCTTCGTCCCATAACAACCGACCGGCATTATACCGCGCTTCACATTTTTGATCCGGAGAACCATAGGGCATCACATCTAGTTTAATCAATTCAACGAGGGCTGCTTGCTTATCATTTTCAATCAGCGTTAAACCCAGGCCAAGAGATATCTGCGCTTGGCGAGCGGGATCATTACGCAATCCACTAAGAATCTCACGATAAATTGATGCTGCTTCTTTGCTCTTTTTAAAGGACATACGATAGGATTCCGCACAATATAATTTGAAGTGAAACCAAACTTCCGGCTCATCGAATGAACGTACCGTCGCCTTTTTCATGAATTCATTAAATTTATTCGCATTATTTTCACCGACTGCAATA
>SYDV01000487.1 GCA_005801395.1 Planctomycetia bacterium
GCGAAAGAAAAAGGTAATTTATGGGTTACAGATCACATCTCTATGTACCAGTACGACCAAGAATTTCGTGACGTCACGATTGAGACATTAGAAAATACACCATCGATTATCCGGTTTAATGTGTCACATAAAAAAGATCAGAATTTATACGATTTACCGCTCACGTTCACGACTCGGGTACCTGCGAGCTGGGCCGTCTGCCATCTGACCGAAGGCGGAAATCCAGCGAAAGAAGTGACCATTAAAGATAGCATGGTCACCTATGACGCTCACATGGGTGAAATTATCTTGAAGTCCAACACGATCAGTCTTCCGACGGTTTCTTTTGTGACCCTCGATCAGAGCAAGGCCGAAGACGCCGGTGTCGCGACGATGACCATTCAGCTCTCGGCAGTCAGTGCCGAAACGGTTACCGTGCCGTTTACGGTCACTGGAACGGCAGGGGTGCCTGGTGATTATACGATAAATTCCAGTCCATTCATAATCGCACCAGGGGCGACTTCGGCCAGCATAACCATCACGATTAATAATGATAGTTTAGTCGAAAAGAGCGAAACCGTAAAAGTGACCCTAGGCGCTCCGACCAATGCGACCTTGGGCGCAGCCAAAGCCAATACGCTAACTATCACGGACAATGACGTGGCAGCCGGTGGGAATCTGCAATTCACAACTGAAACCTTCGACCAGGCGGAGGGCGATACCGGTTCATCGACGAAGACCATTACCGTATCCCGTACGGGCACTGCGGTAGGCGCAGTGACGGTAGATTTTTCCACCAGTGACGATTCGGCGACCCTCGCGAATAACGACTACGAAATAGCGACGGGTACTTTAAATTGGGCGAATGGTGAAATGGGGATTAAGAGCTTCACCGTGACGATCAACGGCGACACCGATTCTGAATCAAATGAGACTATTATTCTTACGTTGTCGAACCCGACTGGCGGCGCGGTATTAGTCGTGTCCGAGGCCGAGCTGACTATCACCAACGATGACGCAGCCGAATTACCACCCGAAATCACCGTTCAGCCAACGAGGTCGCAGGATATCGCTAGCGGCAGTACGGTCACCCTGACCGTGACCGCCATCGGCAATACATTAAGCTACCAATGGTATGAAGGCCTCACGGGTAGTACCGCGAATCCAATTTCCGGTGAAACCGCCGCAACGTTTACCACGCCCGCTCTGACGGCTACGACCAATTATTGGGTGCGTGTCAGTAATTTAGCAGGGGACGCTGATAGCAATGACGCGACGGTCAGAATAAATCCCGCCGGAAATGCCAATCCCTCTTCCGATGGTGGTGGTGGTGGAAGTTGCGGCCTTGGCTCATCGGTTGCGGCGATGCTGGTTGGGTTCCTCATTTTTGCTAACTTGTTTTTGCGTCAATCAACGTCGCAGCCCAACCGAAACAAACATCGAAGCCAAAAGATTCCGTCATGAACCATTTTACCCGTGTTGTATTAACCGGACTTATGGTCTGTTGTGTTTTTGCCGTGAAACTGTCGGCAGTCGAGTCGTCGTCCTTAGTCACGAATACGCCGAGTGATGGCAATGCAGCAATTCAATATTGGACAGTTTTTGACTCTGCCTTCAGGTGGAATAAAAAATTTAGTTGGTTGAATAATATGGACAGTAACTGGAGTGCGCCAGCAAACTCCGAGGCCGAACAAGCGGATTCCAGAGCGCTTCAGTATTTACATCTTGGTGCAGGACTTCCGGGCGGCTCGTTTGAATCCTTAGTCAGTGTTCGCGAACTGGGTGGAGAAGCTCTTCTGCCGCAGATAGGTCATGTTCGTGACTTGGCACGACTGGCTTTGGCCCGCGCTTGCTGGCGTTTTCAACACCAGCAAGCGCAATTAGCGATCGCTGATTGCCTCGCGGTTTTATCTCTTGGTTCAGATTTAAGTAATAAAGGCTGTCTTATCGAAGTATTGACGGCGGGATCAATCCAGTCCCAGACTTTCGTGCTGCTCGGCGTCTATTTGCCAACATGTACGGAAGATGAACGAGTAAAACTTGCCAACCTGATCGAATCCCCGCGTTACGCATTGCATATCAATGGCGTGGTGCCGCATATAACATTAATGCATGAAAAATTGAAAGCAGGTATCAGGGAAGGGAAAGATGTCACAAATTTATTATTCGCTGGACTATCTGGAAATGAATTAGAGAGCATGCAAAATATGATTGATAGCGTGAAGAATATGATTGCCAACAAAGACCCACAAATAATCACCTGGATAAACGAGGTTGAATTTTATTGTAAATCAATCATTCCTGCGATTAATCTGCCAGAAGTACGTTTTAATGAGGAAGTAAAAACCATTAGCGCACAGGTATCGAAGCAGAATCCCCTGTTGTTGATGGGGGGGGGGCGTTTTCTCAACCGAGCATGTTGTCTTCATTGTGGTCTAGCATTTGTATCACTGACACGATGCGCACACTCTTGCGACATGCCGCTTTGCAACTTGGCCAGCCCAGCGGACTCGCATCGCTTGCAGGCTTAATGACCAGAGAAGGTCCAGTGGAAGTTGAAAATATCGGACCTGGCACGATTCTGCGCGTCATTCGATCAGCGCCAAGTTATCCAGTTAGGTTGGGTGTCGGCATTCAACCATCGCGAATTAAACCAGTTAAGAGTAATCCAGATGTGCTTCAACCCCCTCAGCCAACTGACGTAAATGATTTTTAATAAGGTATCAGAACATATTTAAACAGGATTGACGGAGTTTAAAAAGTTTATGCAAACCGTGGGACTTGACCCCAGATAAACCTGCGACGCAGAACTTATCATTATAAAATAACCATGAACGGTGATGATTTGACTAAATGGATGACTCCCGTTTGTAGCAAAAAAAACGATTCAAAAAACCCAGGATCAAACGACATCGTGTTCAGATCCAACTTCGAAAGAATTCAGATGAAGCCAGTTGCTTACCTGCTCGTACTCTTCGCTACTGCGGTTTATCTACCAGCCGCCGAAGGCGATGCTCCACCAAAATCGGTTGAAACGCCAGAGACCGATTTACTTGGCAATCCTCTGCAAACCATAACCAAGGCCGAAGCCGAAGCGCTAGTTGCGCGAGGGCAGCAGGCAATGGCTGATTCCAATAATAATCCCCGTCTCAGTGTTGATGCGGCGATCGCATTTTCTAAGTCGCTTAAATATTATGAGCAAGCTGGCGATACCGATAAGATTTGCGACATCGAAGCAAATATTTTCTGGTGCAAAAAGCGCATGAATTTGGACGATATTAAAGCGTTTCTGGAAAAAAAATCGGGCGATAAATACGCCGAGGCAGCTTTAGCCAAGGCCGATTCCGTGGTCAAAAGGGAAGTAACCCAGGATCAAGCCGCGGAATATTTTGCCCGCGCGGAAAAGTTCGCAGCCAGCAATCCCGCTAATCTGGAACAAATATCAGTGCGTTATTTTGAAGTCGCCGAACGCTTTGTTGGTACCGAAGTCGGCATCAAAGCGCAAAAGCTCAGTTTGGCCGCGCAACAAAGTCAAATGAAGCAAATAAAAAATGCCGATCTAGCCGCTCGCTCGACACTTTTTAATCGTCCAACAAAAATTGCTGGTGGCATTAAACAGGCCTCGGTACCCAGTACCGAGGATCAAAATTCTGCGCTCAGCACCGTACGCTCATTGTATAAAGCCGATTTCGCGAAAAAGAAAACGAATCAGAAGAAAAATCTGATGGACAAATTGATGGCGCAATCGGTTTCGACCAAAGATGACCCCGTGATGCTTTACGGTTTGTTGGAAGCAGCCATGGACTTAGCCATGGAGTGCAATGAGTTTTATACCGTTATTGAAGGCTGTGACCGCATGTCGGTTGCCTTCGCTGGGGTTGATGCAAAGGAAAAGAAGAAGAAAACGTTTGCTAAATCACGCAATGCGAATGTGTTGGCCATCCTTAAGTTATTAGACAATCCCGAAGACGCCGATGCCAATAGTGTGGTTGGAAAATATTTCTGTTTTGAAGCGGGCAAATGGGACATTGGCTTACCGTTGTTGATGCATGGCTCCGATGTCTTGCTCAAAGGTTTGGCCGATATGGAACAACTCCGTCCCGATGGTGTGGCGCAACAAGTTGAAATCGGCGATAAGTGGTACGATATCGGTAAAAAGGGCCGTGCCGCAACCAAAGAGGGTCCGTATACTCGCGCACAGTATTGGTATCAAAAAGCCGAACCAAAAATTACCGGCATCAGCAAAGAGCGCATTAAGTCGCGCATGGATGAAATTGATTCGGCAATACCGATGACCAATCTAAATTACGATAATTTGACCACTAAGCAGTGGGATCGCTTGCGCGGCGGTACGGCTGAAATTTCAGCAACTCGTGATCGCAATGATATTGGGTTACGCCTGACCAAAGGAAAACGTTATCGTATTGTGCCTCATCCAACTGATACGTGGGCACCGTCATCATATTACAGCTCACAGCAAAGTAGTGTGAATTACAAAGGCCGTGATTATACCTACACGGTAAATGGCGTAACGTATTCTTCTGGCTCTTCTGGGGATTTTATGGAAGGCGCTTTAGTCATGCAGATTGAAAACGGTAAATGGTTTAAGCCAGGTATCCTTGAAGGTGAAGGACGCGTCTTTATGGGTCCATTTAGCGGTTATAGTTGGGGCGCTGGCGGCACGGGTGTCATTCGTGTCAAAATTTTACCGGCTGATGATGAATAATTAATTACAAGAATTAGTTTTAGTTTGAAAATTTGTTACGCAAAATGACCTACTGCACACGAAGGAATTGACGGCGTGGTAGTTATTCCTGGTTAACATCGTCGCTGAATCGACCAAATTTTAAAGCAAAAGGGGTGCTCCTTGAACCGCTTATTCATTGTTGCGTTTCCTCTAGTTTTGTTCTGGTGCGCCATCACCCCGCAATTGGCGGCAGAAGATTCGTCACCATGGTCGGCGACCATGCCGAGTCATGGAAATGCGGCATTGCAATATTGGATGGCTTTTTCTTTATCTCCGATGCGAGACAGCAAAAGTCCAAGGTGGCTGGATCGGATGGCCAAAAATCCCAATGCGCCAGCAAGCAGCGAGGCTGAACAGTCCGATTCTATTCCGCTGAGATATTTACACGCAGGCGCCAAGCTTCCTAGCGGCTCATTTGAAAGCCTGATTAGCATTCGTGAATTCGAACCGGATGCTCTATTGCCACACATAAGTCTAGTAACTCGCTTGGCTAATCTTGCTTTAGCCCGGGCCTGCTGGCGTTTTCAACATCAGAAAACGTGGCCAGCGATCACTGATTGCCTGGCCGTTTTATCCCTCGGTTCGGATGTTAGTAATAATGGCTGTGCTACCGAAGTCTTGTGGGGGGCAGCAATACAGAACCAGGCATATAAGGTGCTCGGCATTTATTTGCCGTCATGTACGGAAGATGAGCGGGGAAAACTTGCCAGCCTGATCGAAGCCCCGCGTTACGCATTGCGTATCAATGGCGTTTTTCCGAATGAAGTGTGGTTGAGAGAAAAATTTCTAGCTGATATTAGTGAGGGAAAAGATATGTCAGCCGGAAAAAATATAGCAGACACATTCCCTGGCCTATCAGGAAATGATTTAGACAGTTTGAAGCAGGTGGTTTCCGACGTAAGTCCACAAATAACCACAACGTCAGGCTATGTCCATTTTTTTTGGCAATCGGGCCCAGTTAAGTTTATTCAGGAGGTGGATAAGACCGGTAGTCCACGGGTAGCGAGTTCAAGTGTCGCGTTGAGTTGTGGGCAAATTACGCAAGAGAAATTGTTGTCTTCCGTTTTCGTGACTGAAATTAGACGCAGACTCTTGCTCTATGCTGCGCAGCAAATCGGTCAGCCCAGTGGACTCGATGAGGTTACGCGCGCGCTCGCAGATTTAAAAATAAAAGGTCGAGTGGAAGGCACGGTCACAGAAGACGGCACAGAAGACGGACCGGTTAGGATTCTGAGCATTAAAGAACCAGCTCCTGGTAATCCAATCGAACTGGTTATCGGCAAATATAAGTTTCAGGAAAAAATATCAGAAGAAGCACCGAAACCAACGGACGTAAAAGATTTTTAAATAGTTCAGTGTAGAGGCAGGAAATATGATATTGACTAAGGCACCTTTAAAATTGACGCAACATCCCGCGAAAATAATGAGACAGACTTTCCTATCTTCGCCGTCTACCGATGGTAAAAGCGGTTCCGGCCTGGATTTATCGATTGGCACCAAGTTTCTTGGTTTTCTGTTTTTTGCCAACCTGTTCTTGCGTCGTTCAACATCGCCGCTGAGCCGACAAAATTTGTACGAAAGGAGCACTTCATTAACTTACACGTCTCATTCCATCTGAAGACGCTCATGCGATATTTCATGGTCGTGCTTGTTAGCTTGCTCATGTTAACGGGTATGGGTTATGTTTCGCCTTTGGCGGCAGCCGACAAACCAACATCGGCGCAGGATCGCAAGTGGTTGGATGCTCGCGCCGCCAATCGCAAAGGCCGTGAGGGCATGTATGTGGGGGCTGCTGCTGATCGCGTGGATCGCGCAAAAAAAGCCAGCGTCA
>SYDV01000488.1 GCA_005801395.1 Planctomycetia bacterium
ATCGCGCTGGCTTGAGTTGGTTGCGCTGTTACTGAATGAAATTCTTTCCAGCCGCTTTTATACGCGCGATAGAGAGGGTTTGCGGCTTCGGCTTGGCAACACACAATACGTGGAATGCGGGTAATAACGCCCAATTCCTTGATTTCTTCGAAGCCTTTATACAGAGCCGAAACATTACCTAAATTACCGCCTGGGATGAAAATCCAATCTGGCATTTGCCAATCGAATTGTTGCACCATTTCGATGCCAACGGTTTTTTGTCCTTCCACTCGCAAGGAATTCATTGAATTGGCGAGGTAAAGTTTTTTGTCTTCGGTCAATTGCTGGACTAAATCCATGCATCCGTCGAAGTCGGTATCAAGTGCCAAGGTTAAACTATTATTGGCAATCGGTTGAATAAGTTGCGCTGGGCTAATTTTCCCACGAGGCAATAATACCACGCTGGTAATTCCTGCGGCGGCGCAATAAGCGGCCAATGCCGCGCTGGTGTCGCCGGTTGAAGCGCAGGCGACGCCTAAGATGGAATGCTTACTGCTTTTAATGATGTGATTTACTTGACTGACGAGTACCGTCATACCTAAATCTTTGAATGAACCCGTATGGCTAACGCCGCATTGCTTTACCCATAATTCGGGCACGCCCAATTCCCGGCCAAAACGCTCGGCCCAGAATAAATTCGTTCCGCCTTCATCTAAACTAACGATGTCAGCGTCTGGAATATTGGGCAGCACGAGCTCTTTTTTGCCCCAGACCCCTGAACCATAGGGCCACATCGTGCGTTTGTATCGCGAATCCCACAACTGCATCCAAGCAGCTGGCGAACGGGCTTTGAGGGCATCCAAGTCGTGAGCAACCTCTAACAGGCCACCAGAAGGGCTGCGATAAATGATTTCGTCCAATTCCCATCGGCCAATACCAGATTCGGAATCACGAAACCATGCATCATAAGTCATATCTACTCCCTGCGCGCAGCTTTGGACTTATTGAACGGGTCAGGTCCCGTGATTTGCCCGTATTGCGGGTCATGTCTCATGCTGCGGAGCGGCAGGATAGACACTCTCTGCGCGGGGAAAAGGCTCTGGAGTTGGCAAGGCCTAGAAGCTCGCATACAACAGACACGCCCATGAACTTAAAGCTCTATCTCACGATCCCCGATCAGCCCGATAAAGTGATCGATTTAACCCATGCGCCCCTGCCATGCGTCATTGGACGAGATAGTGAAGTATCGCAAGTGGTACTGCAAGATTCACAGTCCAGTCGCGCTCATTGTTCGATCGATATCGAAAATGAAGAGGTGATGGTTGAAGACATGGGCAGTCGTAATGGAACCTGGCTTAATGGTCAGCAACTGACTCGCGCCCGTGCCTACCATGGCGACATTTTAAAGTTGGGGCGCTCGCATATTACTTTTGAAATCGGTGATAATAAGCCGATTGATCCCATGGTCGGACAACGCCTGGGGGGATTTGATCTACAAGAAGTAGTCGGACGTGGGCGCTATGGAACGGTATTTAAAGGACACCAGGTTAATCTTGGTCGGCATGTCGCAATTAAAGTCTTAGCCGAAGAATACCGCGATGATCCTGAACGTGTTCAAGCTTTTCTTACCGAAGCTCGTCGGGCTGGTCGTTTAAATCATCCGCATCTTGTGCAGGTTCATGACGTTTGCCAAGTCGGTGAAAAATACATGCTCATCATGGAGCTCATGAAATGCTCTGCTGCTGATATCCTGCGCGATCACGGTCCGATGGATGATCAAACGGTGATTCGAGTCATTCAGCACATGGCCCGTGCTCTGTCGTATGCTGAAAGCCAGCGCTTAGTGCATCGTGACGTGAAACCGGATAATATTTTGGTTAATGAAGAGGGCATGTTTAAATTAGCTGATCTCGGCATCGCTGCTCCGATTGCCGAAAATGGCGTCGCTACACAAGAGCGAATCTTTGGCAGCCCTCACTATGTCGCCCCTGAGCAAGCTCGCGGTGGTGCAATTGATGGTCGTGCTGATTTATATGCATTAGGTGCCACCGCTTGGCAATTATTGACCGGCAAAACCGTTTTCCAAGGTTCAAACCGCCAAGTAGTTTTAGCGCATATTAATAATGACCCAGAGGATCTTGAGAAATTAGCGCCCAACGCCAATGAAGACCTGGTCGAATTAATTGAAGACCTCTTAGAAAAAGAACCAGATGATCGCGGTAAAAATGCCGCCGCCATCGCCGCGCGTGCGGATGAAATTGCCAAACAGCCAGTGCGAGCCAAAGGCTCGCCACCTAAACCCCGCGCCGTTAAACGCGTTCGCCGTCGCCGTCGCTATCGCTCGTAAATGCTTACTCGGCGCGTGTTAGGCTGAATAAATCGAACTCAGCCCAAAAATCCCTCACGTCGGTTGGCTTGGTCTCGAACTCATCACCGTTGTTGTCAAAACTCGAACTAGCTCTGCTAGGCCTTCGTTTTCGCCGCCTAGGTGGAGGAGTTCGATCCACTGCGCCCACCTTGGAGGGATTTTTGGGATGAGTTCTACTTATTCCAGGTTAACGAGATGCCGGTTGCGGTAGGTTTCCAACTCAGATCGCTGACGCGCTGCAACCAATCAAGTGCACTCGACAATTTTAAATCTTTTCCATCAAGTGTAATCGGGAGATTTTTCAGCGTTTCAGCTTTGGCGTCGAGTTCAATTTTCAATCCACTCAGCTGTGAAAGTAAATTGACGGCTTCCTCAACGGAAGTCTCATCAAAACGAAAACTAACTGGGCGTTCTAATTGCTGTTTTCTTTCAGCTATCCATGGATCAGCAGGAGGGGGGTCGACTGGCTTGATCGGCGCAGCGGCAATTAAATTTTCAGCATCTTCTAATTCACCCAGGTAACGCACGCGCATTTGTTGAGCAATTAAACCAACTGGCTTAATCGTGACACGCTTGAAGGCGTAGTCAGCGGGTAGCTCAGCCTGGCAAACTTGAATACCACCAACTAAGGCGGCAACCAATCGTCCGCGCACTTCTAATTGCACGGGAAATGGCAAGCTCGAAATATCTTGTTCGACATCTACCTTTATTAATGACGTAGCTTTTCCTTTACCAAGTGATTGCAATTCAACGGTTTTTCCTCGCACCATTAAACAGGCACCTGAACCGATTCGATCCTGAATAGAAAAAGAGCTGTCACCTGAACTACTAAAGACACCTTCAATGCGGCAATTACGGATATTTTCCATAAAATCCCAGGTGGCCGTACCCGTAAAGCGTGATCCTTGTCCATTTTCACCAGGGCTAGGCTCAGAGCCCGATGAAGGCTTAAACATTCGCGTGTCTAAACAATCAATGCCAGCAAGTCCGTGATCTAATAAATAACGATCCACACTGGTGAACCAGGTACGTTGACGAGGTATTTCTTTTCGCTGACTGGAATAATAAGCGACAGACTCTTTTGCTCCGGGCCAATAATAGGCGAGCACTTGATATGAATTGGATGCTTCACCTAGTTGGGCAAAGCCGACGAGTTGATCGCGCAATTGGTCGAGGGCAATCTATTGCCGCTTCCAATAACTTTGCACGGCAGGAGCTTTTGGTGACACCACTTCTGCTACTGCTGAAAATGGTGGATAGCGCAAATTGGCAACTTGATCAACTAAAGTACGATTTTGACAAACTGGGATAATTGCGCCGGAAATACGTTGACCTTTTTCATCGAATGGAGCAGTGATGCCGAGGCCGGTGAAAAAATCACGCGCCTGTTTATGCCGCGGACTAACGCTGAGTAAATGATAGGCGAGATATGGTTTGTCTGCGGGGCTAGCTTTATCTAATAAAACTCCCAGGTCTTTGATCGCCATTTTAATTTTATTGATGCGCCAACGCTCTAGCGTGTCTGCGACCGGCTTGAAATCACGATCTTGTTTTTCTTCAAAAGCCACCGCTGCTTGATTAATGCGCTCTGATACACTGATTTCTGCCGCCAGTAAGGCTCCGCTTATGGTTATCAGGAGGGCCGCCATATTCGCCTGGAGAACAACCACCTGAGTCGCCTGGCGAATAACCACATTCAAATTCATAATAACCTCGTTGCCTTGTTAATGCGGCTGGACGAGGAAACATGTACCTAGAAATTACTTTGGCTCAATGCTTAGTCGGGTTCAACTAATAGCGTGTATGCGGTGATATATTGAAGAACACGCTCTGTTATGCGTTTATTCCGGCCACAGGAATGGGACGCCAACGCTTAAGTTTAACCAAAACTTGCTCAAAGAGCACTTCGTCGAAGTCGTGAATATCACTGCGCTTGCCTAGGCCTTCAGGCATCGCCAAGGTCAATTCTCCACCCAAGTGTTCGCGAAATTGTGTCAGCCCAATGAGCACCGCACGATGGCCAGCGGCATCGCGCAGGTCGAGCACTTCATCCCACAAACGGAAACCACAGGTGTGCATAATGGAAAGAATCAAATATCCATCGGCTTCGGTGATGCGCCCAAGTCCAACCGCGTATAGAGAATCAATCGCGACACCAATGGCGACCGCTTCACCGTGCAGTAAACGGTGATTGGACAACGTCTCCATGCGATGCGCTGACCAATGACCAAAATCGAGCGGTCGTGAACTACCTTGTTCAAATGGATCGCCGGCTTTGGTAATGTGATCTAAATGTAATAAAGCACAGCGTTCAATTAACCATTCCATCGTCGACAAATCGCGGGCGCGTAATTGTTCGGCACGCTTACCTAATTCTGTTAGGAAATCGAGGTCTTTAATAATGGCAACTTTAACGGCCTCGGCGATGCCGGCGCGCCATGAACGATCGTCTAAAGATTCTAAAAAACGCGCATCATTAATAATGGACGACGGTGGGGTGAAAGTACCATAAAAGTTTTTTGAACCAAAACGATTCACACCATTTTTAACGCCTAAACCGGCATCACATTGGGCAAGTACGGTTGTTGGTAAACGAATTTGACGAATACCACGATGGACAATAGAAGCGGCAAAACCAACCGCGTCCAACACCGCGCCACCACCGATAATAATAATATAACTGTGTCGGCAAATACCGTTATCAAAACAAGCACGGCCAACTTTATCAAGAATTGCGATCTCACCTTTGAGCGTCTCGCCGCCAGTCACGATTTCTGGCGCGGCAGCCAATTGAACGCCATCGGCTTCATGCGCAGCAAACCACAAATGAATGGCATGGATTAATTTTGGACTTTGACGAACGGTGCCTTCATCGATGTACACCAGGGCTCTCGCAGGGCGACCACCTAAGGCTGGCTTCATCGCTTTGACTAAGGACTCATTGTCTGGCGCAAAGACGTCACGGGTGAAATGCACGTCAAAGGCATAAGGAACGGCAAAGGTTTGATGATGAACCGTGGTCATGAAGAGATCCTACTTAGGCGCTGCTCAGCGCGCGGCGTTCCATTTCTACGTCACCGATTGGGGGCGCGTTGCCTAGATATCGCGCATGTACGGAGTTTTGTGTTAACTTGTTGAGCCTTGATGGCCGAATCCATCAAAGTTTATCGCGGATAACTGCACACGGAGATCCGGAATAGACATCAAGCTCAGGCGGTTTCTTTTGCGTCTTC
>SYDV01000489.1 GCA_005801395.1 Planctomycetia bacterium
CCAACCAGGCACCGATCCCTTCGCCCACGACGATCAGGCCCACCGCGCGCAGGCGTCAAGGGTGACGGACGAACAACGCAGCGATCTACCCATTCCGATCTTTAAAACCACCCGAGTACGGATTTCGCTTGAGTAGCACATTTAATGGCCCTAGTTTGACCAAAAAAACGCATCCCGTATTAAATACGGCCTGCGTTTTTTTTATTTTAAATAATCAATCGCTTTTTTATTGTCTCAAGCAAAGAACCAAGCCTCCCAACTATGTATGCGCATAAGAATTCCACGCACCAGCGCTAAGACATGGGCGTCGGTGGTGAAAATGGTGGCGGTGGCATCGGTGCCGACTGGGAAGGTGAGGTCCTTCATCCTTTCGTCAGTGATTTCCAACAACACGGGAATACGTCCTGGATAACTATCATAAGGAGCGCGGATGAGTTGGCCATTTGCGCTCAGGGTGCCTTCAGCAAGCGCGGGCAAGACGCGGATTACTTTGGCGCTGAACACGTGCCCAGGCGCGGCAGTGATGGCGACTTCCGCCTTATCGTCGGGATGAATACCGAGCAAAGCTTGCTGCGGTAAGGAGCCAACCCACATACGATCGGCATGGATGAAGGTCATTACCGTGGCAAATGGCATGGGCATGACGAGTTGGCCTGGGCGCAGCGTTACTTGCGTGACCATGCCGTCGGCGGGCGCGCGTACGGTGCAGCATTCTAAATTAAATTGCGCTTCCCCTTTGGCAGCGGTTAGGCGAGCGACTTCCGCTTGGTATTGTTGTACGTCATAAACTGAACCAGCGCCGGTTTTCGCCAATTCGTCACTTTGCTTCAGGCGGACCTGAGCAAATTCGAGTTGTGCTTTGATTTGGGTCAATCTCTCGCGGTAAGTCGTGTCTTCGACCAGGAAAAGAATATCGCCTTTTTTCAATGGTTGATTTGGTATAACGGGCACTTCACTGACCTTGCCTTGGACTAGGCAGGTGATGGGCGTGGATGGGGCGTACAACCGCACATCCTTCGCTACTGGTGCATACATGTTGAGGATTAAAAATCCGAAAATGCCGCCAACTACCGGTATGAAAACGGCTGTGACGACGGTATAGTCGTTAACCGGAATGAGTTTAAATTTTTTGAACAGCAGCCAGCAGATGAAGCCGTAAACCGCGACGATCAGTTCGAGCATGTTAGGCGTCCTTCTTCGGCACGTTGAGCGGTTCGTGCTTCACGGCGGGAATGGCTTCGGTCGGCTGGATGGCCAGTCGTCGTTCTAATTCCGCGACACGCGCGAGTAATGCCGCGTCATTCGCTGCACCTTCGACTCGTACCGCAAAAGTTCTGCCTGGCATGATGGACCAGAAATAAACCAGCGGCCAAATTGCGTGCAGAGTGAATAAGCTGACCCAGCACATGTGATGGATGATGCGTTTATGCGGGTGATTGTTGCCTTCCGCGATGTGGTGCGGAATGCCATGCAGCCACACCATGAAATACACCACCATGGTTAAACCAAGACACAGAATGGCGAGGCAGAAGAGTTCAAATCCGGTGGTCATTTTTTATCCTTTGGGATAGCCTTTGAGGGCGGTGATAAATTATCTGGTGTGGGTGGGGGTAATTCAAAACTGCCACCTAGGCTGAGGTGCAAATTCACGCGATTGGTCAGCGCTTCGACCTTAATGGCGAGGCTTGCTAAGCGCGACCGCAGCGCACGTTCCTGTACCAGGATGAGTACCAACTGATCGATAGCACCGGCATCGAAGCGTGCCTGGGTCAGTCGTTCCGCTTCGTTCTGATCTTTTTCCGCCGAGGCCAGTAAATCGACGCGGGTAATTAAACGGCGGGATTCCGTCAGCGCTGTCTCGACTTGTCGGAAGGCTTCGAGGGCAGCCTTACCATATAACGCAAGCGCTTCGTCTTGCTTAGCAGTTTCGATAACCACCTGTTCTTTGAGTCGGCCACCATCAAAGATTGGGCCAAGCATATTAGCACCGATATTCCAGAGCGCGTCATCGAGCGACAGCGATTTGAAATCTTGCGATAACGCTCCGCCATCGGCGGTGATAGCAAAACGCGGATAACGCGCGGCCTTGGCCGATTCCACCTGATTGAAAGCGGAGGCAACGCGTCGGGTCGCCGCGATCAAATCTGGTCGACGTTCCATCAACTGACTAGGCAGACCTGCTGGTGGGGGTGGTGGCAAAGTAGGAAGTTGTGCCGCGATCGTGAGTTCAGCCGAGGGATAACGTCCCAGCAAAATCTGAAGTGAACGCGCAGCGTTTTCACGGCCACTTTTGGCTTTTTCTAACGCATCTTCTGCCCCGGCCAGATCGGCGCGCGATAACGCGACATCGGTGCTGGCGGCTTTGCCTACGCGTTGACGCTCGCTGGCAATTTCCAGGTTCCGCTTGCGCAACGCGACTGCGCTTGCGCTGATATTTTCTTGATGCACGGCTTGAATTGCGAGGAACCAACCTTTCGCGACCTGTGCGGCTAGCGATTCACGTGCGAATGCGGTATCGGCCACGGTTGAGGCATACGCTTCTTGTGCTGCGGCTTGACCGGCTGACATGCGACCCCACACGTCGATTTCCCAGGTCATCGTCAAACCCGCACCCATTTGTTCCGTTTTTGCCCCGTCGGCACTGCCACCAGCATTGGCACCCGCCGCGAGACTGACTTGTGGTTTCAAATCTGCGCCAGCCTGACGCGCGCGGGATGCGGCTTGATCAAGTCGGGCCTTCATGACGGCTAAATCGCGATTTCCGACCAGCGCTTCGGCCACCAGTTTTTCCAGTTGCGCATCGCCGAAGGTGGCCAACCAGCCGGACGTCACCGCCGCCGTATCGCTGCCAGCGGCAAAGGTTGTCGGAACCGCGGCATTCGGAAGAGCGCCTGCCGTCAGTGAACCGTCTTCAGGGGGGCGTTCTGCGCCGCAGCTGGCAAGTCCCAAAAGCACGAACGGAAGGGTCAGACGTAGTGAGGTAGATCGCATGGCGCCGTATAATGTTAGCGTGGAGCCAATGACAAGCAGAGATGAGACCGCAGCTGCGTACACTAATCATCATAATGTCTTTCGGACAGCCGCTTAGATGCGCTTTTTCATAATCCGATTGAAATGAGCCCAATTTTCCCAAGGTGAGAGAATAGGATCGTTTTAGAGAAAAGGTTTGATGCGAAATTTATTTTAACGTGGACCACCAAGAAAATTACGGAATAAGGAAATAGCACGTTCCGCTTCACGTTTTAGTTTATCGATCATTGGCACCAGGTTTTCGCGACTAGATTTTTTAGCGTTCAATTCCACCATGCGAGCAGCCTCTTGTAATTCATTCATTTCAAGGCCCGCACCAGAACCTTTAAATGAATGACCGATCC
>SYDV01000490.1 GCA_005801395.1 Planctomycetia bacterium
CCCCAGGCCCCGCGACCCTTTGTCACGCCTTTTTTTCTCCGCTGCGCTACAAAAAAATTTTCGGGCGGTCGCTGCGCTCCCATTTTGCCCGAAAAACGGCGCTCGGCGGGCGGAGCTTTGTTTTGGGGCTCTGCCCCAGGCCCCGCGACCCTTTGTCACGCCTTTTTTTCTCCGCTGCGCTACAAAAAAATTTTCGGGCGGTCGCTGCGCTCCCATTTTGCCCGAAAAACGGCGCTCGGCGGGCGGAGCTTTCCAGCGGAACGATTATCGAACGGGGTAAGTTCTTAACTCGCAGCTCGTAGCTCGCCGCTCATCGCTCATAGCTCATCGCTCATCAGGGAAATGGCCGTTCCTCTGCATGTTGCTCGAGCAATTCCCCGTAGGTTGGCTCGTCTACCACGTACGCGCCGAAGCGCTCCATGTGAGGCGTTTGCTGCTGGCAATCTAACAGTGCGAAGCCGTTGGCTTGCAGGCGCTCAATCAAATACATGACGCACAGTTTCGACGCGTCTGGCGCACGATGAAACATGCTTTCTCCACAAAATATCCCACCAATAGCTAAGCCATAACAGCCACCCACTAAGGCTCCGGCGGCATTCCAGGCCTCTACCGAGTGCGCATGGCCAAGTCGATGCAAAGCTACGTACAACGCTTCGACATCATTCGAAATCCATGTCGAGCTGCGTTCGGCGCACGCCGATATGACGGCAGGGAAATCTTTATTAATGGTTATTTGATACGGTTGCCGGTTACGCGCCACCTTGCTCAAACTCTTTGGCACCTGATAGCCATCCCAGGTAATAATCGCACGCTCAGCGGGACGATACCAACGCAATCGTCCGTTGCGATCATCCGCCATCGGAAAACACCCATGTTGATAAGCGGCTAAAACGACTTCAGGAGTTATGGGATAACCATCCGCATCGACGATGCGCGCCGCGTTCATGCGGCCAAAGCCAACAACAATTCCTGTGGTGATGCGACTTGTACATCTACCGACAATTGATCGCGATGCCCCATCCCCCACAGGCAAAACGCCACACGACAACCAGCCGCCTGTCCCGCGCGTACATCGGTATGATGATCACCGATCATCCACGTATTTTGGACGGTCACCCCCGTACAGGCCATCAGATCAAGCAATTGTCCTGGATCCGGTTTGCGCGCACCATCACCAGCGCGCACTTGGTTAAAATAATGAAATATTCCACACCCACGCAAGATCGTTTCGGTAAATAACCCAGGCTTATTCGTCGCCACCGCCAATATCCAACCATGCGTCTGTAAGGCGGCTAAAGTCTCAACAATACCAGCGAAAGGACGAGTTTGATCGCAACAGTGCTGAGAATAATGAGTTTCAAAAATATCTTTTGCTTCGCCGCGTTTTTCCGCCGCTGGTACTAATCGTTCAATTAATTTATCTAAGCCATCACCGACAAAACTACTCACCGTTGCTAACGGTAAGGATGACAAACCAATGGCTTCGCGCGCATAATTACCAGATGCGGCCAAATCAGCTCGCGAATCAATCAAAGTTCCATCAAGATCAAAAATAGCTAAGCGCTTCATAAATAACCACTTCATAAAAAAGCAGGTGAACACACATCCATTGAACAATGATTTATTTCACTCGGGACTACCGACGACTCACGATCATACCTTCTGTTCAATACCGTCCCATTCACCACTTCCACCCATGTCTTCGTTGGGCAATTTCGATAAAGCAAAAATCGTTAAATCGTCGTCTAATTGACCCTGGACATGCGAAACGACATCGACCGCAATGGCATCCACTAAATCTTGCGCTGATTGATTCGCATGACCAAAAAAGCTGGCGTATAATTGCAGCTCGCCAAATTCATTACCTTCACTGTCCATCGCTTCCGTTAATCCATCCGTGTATTGCATCAAAACATCACCAGGATGTAAATGCACCACATCGACATGAACGCTTCCGGCGAATATCGGACCTGCCGCCAAACCAATTGCCATTCCCGTCTTACCCACTTTTTGTAAAACCGTATCGCCGTTGGCGCTCAGCAATAATCCGGCGTGATGTCCCGCACGAACACAACTCAAACTACCAGAAACCGGATCTAATTCAGCGGTAAAAAGAGTGATAAATTGGCCTGGCAATAAATCTGGGCGTATTTCATCATTAAATTGAATGAGCAAATTGCACATATTGCTCGTTTGCCGCGCCAAGAAACGTAATGTTTTCAATGCAGTAGCGACCACCAACGCCGCCTGCATACCATGTCCGCTTACGTCGCCGATGACGAACATGATATGACCATTTTTCATGGTAATGACTTCGTAAAAGTCACCACTCACACCACTGTGCGGTTTAAAATGCACCGCGATATCATACCCATCAACCTTCGGCAAATCCGCGAGCATATTTTGCTGCACGTTGCGCGCCTTTGCCATATCTGATGACAAAGCGTTGGGATTCGCGGTAGGGTTCGGCGCTTCGGTTCGACCAATGCCAAATTGTTGAATTTTCCCCGACAGCGTTTGGCTATCCAATAAACGACCACTGAGCGCTTCTTGACAGACACTCAAAACGCGGCCCATAGCCGTAATGGTGTGCGAAGTAATTTTGCCTTCTTCACGAACAATGTCAGAAACCAATTCACCATTAAATGGATTAAGCCAACGACCGTCGCGAGCAAAAATACGCAGACGTGGTTCGACCGGTAACAAACGCATTAAATCAATACGCCAGCGAATAATTTCCAGTTGCTGGACTGGCATTGGCTCACGGTCACGCCAAGTACCATTTTCCATCAAATGAGCACGAGCCGCCTCTAACCGACCTTGGGTCGCGGGAACCGCTTCGCCGCTAAAGGGATCAATCCATTGCTGATCACCCGTCATGATTTGAAATAAAGGATCAATTTCTAATTTACGTAATAATTCTGGCGACAATTGACGTCGCATGGATTTGTGTTGCTGAGCACCCGGCATCGGACGTCGGTGTCCGGTAGCATTAGCTTGTGGTGGTCCACGACGACCGGCTTGTTGGCCGTAACGATTTGGCGGCAATGGTTTACGAGGTGGTTGAGGAGGCACGATTCAGTATTTCCTGACCCATATTTATGAAGAGCGCTAGGACCGTCAATGAAACGATTGGGGGTCTATACACCAGCCCACCCACCACTGCATCATTCAGCTACAATGAAACGTTTTTATCGTCGCAAAAGCAGATCAGGGCTTGCGAAAAGTCAGAGCAAACGGAAACCTCCCCGCCCTTCAGTATCCCATTAGGGCATCCCAAAGTGTCCCAACTACTCGCACGCGAAAGGCTTCACATGCGTATCGTTCCCGCCTTATTAGCCACCGTTGCCCTTCCTTTGATCACCCCAGTTGTCCACGCGGCTGATGAAAATCGAACTGAATACACGTTTCGTAATCCGACTCCTAAAGAACAAATGCGCGAAATGACGACTGACCGCCCAGCCATGACGCAAAGTCCGTTCACGGTTGATGCTGGTCACTACCAAGCCGAAATCGAAGCCTTCAGCTTGGGACAAAATACCAGTGGCGGCACTAAAACCAAAATGCTGACCACGGAAATTAATTTCAAAATTGGCGTCTGCGATAAAAGCGATCTGCAAGTTGTGTTAGAACCTTATCGTTCGGTCAAAGTAAGCGGTAACAGTACAAATTCTGATAAAGATGGTCTTGGCGACCTAGACGTCCGTTACAAATGTAATCTTTGGGGCAATAATGGTGGAGAAACTGCCGCCGCAGTCATGCCGTTTGTGACATTGCCAACTCACAGCGATGAATTGGATTCCAACCGCGATGTCACAGGTGGCATTATTTTTCCCTTTTCGGCAAAAATCGAAAAGGATTGGCGAGTCGGCGTCATGCTGGAAATTGATCTCGTTCGTAATGTCGTTGATGACGGTTACGTCGGTCAATTCATTCAATCGCTTTCGGTTGGACGCAACATCGCTGGTGACCTCGACGGTTTTGTCGAAATTCTGAACCTCGCCAGCGCCGATGATCGCGCGGCGGGACAAGCCTATTTCAACGCCGGAGCGACTTACGATTTTAGCCCCGATATTATCTTTGATGCCGGTATTAATATCGGACTCACTGAAGCGAGCGAAGAAGTGCGCTTCCTGGTCGGCATTTCTGTTCGACGCTAAAAGCTAAAACTTACAAAGAGAATCGCGCGGGCACCGGCGCTACCCGGTATTTCCTCTTAATTGGCCCATATGAGTGTCCTTTGCACGTCGCTATGCGCACTCGCGGAGGAAAACATTGGCGTCCAAATGCCGATGATCTACGCTGATACCATGCCCATCAATGACCCGATCTACTCGCTATTTGGCCCGCTAATTGCCGCGCTAGCTGCCGCACCGCTCTTATGGTTGGGCATGCGCGCCGAACGACGTTATCGCTTAATGAATGATATGCCGACCAGCAGCACGGCCGGTGTTTTTATTGGCTATGTCGAAGTGGAAGGCGTCCTAGACTGCGATGATCCC
>SYDV01000491.1 GCA_005801395.1 Planctomycetia bacterium
TCTCTGACGGACGCATTGCTGTTTCCACCATTGACGGCGACGTGTGGATCGTGTCCGGCATTGACGATAAATTAAATAAAATTACCTGGAAACGCTTCGCTTCTGGCATGAACCAAACCTTGGGCTTAAAAATTGTTAATGACACCATCTATGTTACCAATCGCGATCGTTTAATTCGTTTACATGATCTAAATAAAGATGGCGAAGCAGATTTTTATGAAAACTTTAATGGCGAATGCGAAGTCACCAAACATTACCACGAATTCGCACTCGGCTTAGAACGCGATAAAGACGGTAATTTCTATTTCAACAAAGGCTCTAATTTAGGTGAGGCCAATAGCGCCCATCAAGGCTGCATGCTAAAAGTCAGCCCCGATGGTAAAACCATGACAAAATACGCCTTCGGCCTACGTGCCCCTAACGGCATCGGCGGCGGTGATGGTTTCCCACTCACCAATAGTGATAACCAAGGAAATTGGACGCCAGCCAGTCGCATCAATTTAGTCAAAGAAGGCGGATTTTACGGCTTCCAAGGCACCGCCCATCGCACGCCAAAACCAACCACCTATGACCAACCGATCTGCTGGTTACCACAAGAAGTGGACAACAGCAGCGGCGGTCAAGTATGGGTGTCTAGTGATAAATGGGGCCCTTTGAAGGGCAATTTATTACACATGAGCTACGGTAAATCCTCGCTCTTCGTCATGCCATTCGAAGAAATTGATGGCGTGCCACAAGGCGGCGTCGTGCGCTTCCCGTTAAATTTCTCCAGCTCCGCCATGCGCGGCCGTTTCAGTCCTTTTGATGGACAACTTTATCTCACTGGCATGCGCGGCTGGCAAACCAATGCCGGACAAGAGGGTTGTTTACATCGCGTTCGCTACACCGGAAAACCAGTCACGCTACCACATAAATTAAACGTCAATAAAGATGGCATCACCATCACCTTCCCGGTGGCCTTGGATGCCGGTCTTGCTGGTGACAAAGATAATTACGCCATTGAACGCTGGAACTATCGCTACTCCTCGGCTTACGGCTCAGCAAATTTCAAGGTCAGCAACCCCGACCAAGAAGGCCGCGACAAAGTCGAAATCACCAGCGTCACTTTATCCGCCGACAAAAAATCGGTGACCATCCAAGTGGCTGATCTAAAACCTGTCATGCAGCAATTGATCAAGTACAAGATCGCTACCGCTGATGGCACGATTATTAGCAGCGAGCTGCATCAGAGTATTCATACGGTGAAGTGAGTCTTTTGTCCGGACTTCCTTTTCTGTGTCCGGAAGTCCGGTGGTCCGGAGGTCCGGAAGTCCTGCCTGATCATTTATTTGGAGCACATACGGACGCTTGCTGATAAGCTGCAGAAAGGCTGGGGCCATTTCATTCTATCAAATCTGAAAGAGTAAATGGCACCAGCCTTTCTGCAGCCAGGGAATTACCGCCCGTGGTAGATCAATACGCGACCGCGCAAGACTTCCGGACTTCCGGACCTCCGGACGCGAATAAGGACTTCCGGACGCGAATAAGGACTTCCGGACGCGAATAAGGACCTCCGGACGCGAATAAAGACTTCCAGCCTAAAGAGGCGAAATAAAGCCAATCTAGACACCCCACCACCTCGCCCACGATGCAACCCATGCGCATCGCTCTCGCTCAGCTCAATACGATCATCGGCGATCTCAGTGGTGCTGCCGCTGCGATTCGTGCTGCCGCCAATAAAGCCGTGTTTGAAGGCGCTGACTTATTAGTCTGCCCTGAACTTGCTGCGTGTGGCGGTTATCCGCCACGCGATTTATTAGAACGTAAATGGTTCGTCGACCAACAATGGGCCATGGTACAATCATTAGCGCGCGAATTACCTATCCCCACCATTTTGGGTTGCGTTGAACCGTTGGATCCAGGTCCAGGCCCGGCACTCGCCAATGCCGTCGTCGCCATTGCGCGCGGCAATGTCATTGCCAGTTATCACAAACGCTTATTGCCGACCTACGATGTCTTTGACGAACAACGCTATTTCCGCCCAGGTAGCGGGCCGTGCATTATTACTCTCGCTGGTAAACGTATTGGCTTAACTATTTGTGAAGATATTTGGAGCGAAGAATTCGCCGGCATTCGTTATGGCACTGATCCGGTGCGAGAATTAACCGGAAACTGCGATCTCATTGTTAATTGTTCGGCATCTCCTTATCACGCAGGTAAACCAGAATTGCGCAATCGCGTGGTCGCCCAGGTCGCAAAACGCACCGGTGTGCCAGTCGCCTACTGCAATCAAATGGGCGCCCATGACGAATTATTATTCGACGGCGATAGCGCACTAATTGGCCCAGACGGCACGTATTACGTCGATGCCCCACGCTGGAAAGAAGCGGTGTTAATCGGCGATTTATCAAAACCCGTACCACGCCCCAAGCCCGCTGATCCGTTGGGTGATTTATACGAAGGGTTGGTCCAAGGTATCCGAGATTACTGCTACAAAACCAAGCAACGCAAAGTCGTACTGGGATTATCTGGCGGTATAGATTCTGCGTTAGTGGCAACCATGGCGGTTGATGCCTTAGGCGCAAATAAAGTCATTGGCTTATTAATGCCGGGACCTTATTCGAGCAGCGGTAGTATTAGCGACGCATTAGCTCTGGCGAAAAATCTCGGCATTAGCCATCATACATTATCGATTAAGCAATCGAACAGCCACATGTTGGATGAATTATCTCCTGCCTTTATTGGCGGCTTGTCGAGTGTCGCCGAAGAAAATTTACAATCTCGCCTACGCGGCACGATGGTGATGGCGGTCGCAAATAAACATGGAGCCATGGCACTGACCACCGGCAATAAAAGTGAAATAGCGGTGGGTTATTGCACGATTTATGGCGACATGAATGGAGGACTCGCGCCGATCGGCGACATTTATAAAACCACGGTGTGGGAATTGTCGCGGTGGCGCAACCGCCTTGGCGAAGTTATTCCGGAAGCCAGCATTACTAAAGCGCCTTCGGCTGAACTGCGTGAGAATCAGACCGACCAAGATAGCTTACCACCCTACAACGTCCTTGATCGCATTTTAAAACTCTACCTAGAAGACCTCATCAGTCCCGAAGCCATTATCGCCAGCGGTGAAGATGAAACCATTGTTCGCCGTATCGTTCATTTAGTGGAGGTATCAGAATTTAAACGCCGTCAAAGCGCACCGGTTTTACGCGTAACTCGCAAAGCCTTTGGTAGCGGTCGTCGCATGCCAATTGCACGCCATTGGTAGATTACCGTGCGCGCTGATTAAGAAAATTCGACTCCGTGCTTTTTCATCTCCCACCACATCTCACGGTGCCGCTTTTTTCTCGGGCGCTTCAATTAAGATACCCATAACTTGCGGAATTCCTTTGATTGGTTTTGCCACAATGTCGATGTAGCCGCCACTCACGATCACGTCGATTGGGCCGATTTTCCGCCATTCATTCATCGCCATTTCTCCAACACTTTCAATGATTTGGCCTTCAATGTCGAGCGCATACGCACGACTATTGCTAATTCCATTTTCACCAATCCACAAACTAACACGCGCTGGTCCATTTTCGGCTTTGCATGAAAA
>SYDV01000492.1 GCA_005801395.1 Planctomycetia bacterium
AAGGCAGCGCCATTGTCATGTCGATTATCGAAACCGGAAAAATTGATGCGATTGTTGGCGTGAGTTGTATCTCCGTGCTTGAACGCGCCGTCCCTTTCATGGAAGCGGCGGCCATTCCTGGGGTTGCCATTCCCTTGCTACAAGACGACTGCATCAACACCACCGTCGATTTAGATTGGGTGTGGGATATCGTGCATATTACCTCTGATGATAAAACCCGTCGTCTAGATTTAGATGCGCTGCGCACGCAGTTGGATACGTGGTTTACGGTTGAATCTTTAACCAAAACGATGGGCAAGCCGACCGGACGCACGGAATCGCTGGCGATCGAATGGTTAGCGAAAGCCGGTAAACGCTGGCGTCCATTCCTCACCGCGTGCGCGTGGCGTGCGTGTTGTGGGAATACCGAAGCGGTGATGCCCGCGAATTTAATGAAATTAGCGGTTGCGGTCGAATGCTTCCATAAAGCCTCGCTTATTCATGACGATATCGAAGATGGCGACGCCGAACGCTATGGCGAACCCACTATGCACGCTCAGGTCGGCGTGCCGTTGGCATTAAATGTCGGCGATTATTTACTCGGCATGGGTTACAAATTAATTGCTGATGCGGCCCCCGCTGCGTTGGTCGGAGAAATGGTCAAAGTAGCCGCCGACGGACACCGTCGTTTGTGCTTGGGTCAAGGCAGTGAATTGGAATGGGTGGTGTCGCCCGAAACGCTCGCAACGCTGGAAGTCCTGTCGATTTTCAAGGGCAAAACCGCGCCAGCATTTGATGTCGCATTAACGCTCGGTGCTTTATTAGGCGGCGCTGACGAAGAAACCATCGAAGCGATTAATGAGTACAGCGAAGCCTTAGGCATCGCTTATCAAATTAACGATGACTTAGATGATTTATCGCAAAGCACCAACGACTTAGATGCCTGTCGTCCATCATTACCTATGGCGGTTGCGCTCGAACGCATCAAAGGCGAAGGCCGCGATGGTTTGATGAAATGGTGGAAACGTGAAGCCGATCGCCCAACCGACACGCAATTGCGCGCGTTGATGACCGAACATGGCATTATCGACCACAGTCAATCCTTGCTCGCGTCATTCAAAGAGCGCGCCGTTTCCGCTTTACGCCCAATCGAAAACGAAAGCCTCAAAGGTTTGCTCCGCCGTTTGATGGGAAAAATCTTCGTAGAAAAAGTCGAAGGTTGGTGCAAGGAAGAAATCGGCAAATGAGACTGGACCGAAGTGTCCGGAAGTCCTTAGCAATAACAATGTCCGGAAGTCCGGAGGTCCGGAAGTCCGGAAGTCTTTTAATTATGAAACTCCATCGATGACTCGTCGATTTGCGATTAGCCTTGTAGGCACAAATAATATCCGGCCACAAGACTTCCGGACTTCCGGACTTCCGGACTTCCGGATGGCGAGCAAGGTGAGCCCATGACGCTGGGCCTGGAAATGCTGCAAGTTGCGCGGCTGGGGCCGTCGTTATTGGGCGAATCCTCCTCATTAGTTGGAGAATTTGTTCACGGTCAGTGGAACGCTGATGGTGGTGTACGTGATCGTGCAGGCGTTAGTGATTTATATTACACGGTTTTTGGTCTGGAGTCGCTGCGGGCTTTACAATTACCGATTCCGGAAACCGTGCGTCAATTTTTAAGATCGTATGCTGATGGCGCAGCGTTGGATTTTGTTCACCGCTGTTGTTTGGCGCGTTGTTGGGCGATTGTTGATCCGACGGAAAAAGAACACCGCTTGGGATTGAGTGCCGGTATTATGGACTTTCGTTCGCGCGATGGTGGATTTTCGCAACGATCTGATGAGGCCATGGGCAATGCCTACGCCATTTATTTAGCCGTGTCAGCATTACAGGATTTAGGCGCAGCGCTGCCGCCGACGTCCGCTTTAATGACCTCATTGGAAAACTGCCGCGCAAAAGATGGTGGCTATGGTAATCATCCGCACAGTGTGTTCGGCACCACGCCGACGACCGTATCGGCGGTATTAGTGCGCCATGCTTGTGGTGAAGCGGTGGATAAAGCCGTGGTGGATTGGTTATTAGCCAGTCGTTGGCCACAAGGAGGTTTTCGCGCAAATCATCAAGCCCCGATGCCTGATTTATTATCGACCGCCACGGCATTGCATGCGTTGGCTTGTGTTCAGCGTGCGCCAACGGCGGCGCAGGTGGAGGCGGATCTCGATTATATCGACACGTTGTGGACCAATCAGGGTGCTTTTCACGGCCATTGGGCTGAAGATGATGTCGACGTGGAATATACGTATTATGGTTTACTGGCCTTGGGCCATTTGAGTTTACCGACATGAGCGAATGTTCCGACTTATGCGCCATCGTGCGTCAACGTTTAGTCGATGAAAAGACAGGCAGTTATTGGAAGGGTGAGCTGGCAGCCAGCGCTTTATCAACGGCAGTAGCGGTGGTTGCTTTGCATCGAGCGGGGAATTTATCTGATCAGTCATTGGTACAAGATGGACTGGCGTGGTTAGTCGCGAATCAAAATGAGGACGGCAGCTGGGGCGATACCATTTTAAGTCACGGTAATATCAGCACCACGGTGCTGGCCTGGGCAGCATGCGGTTATGCAGGTCGTTTGAACACGGAAGTGCGCGCCGCCGAAATTCGCGCCGCAGCGTGGATTACGATTCGTGCAGGTGGACTTAAACCACGGCAATTAGTTCATGCAATTGAATTACGTTATGGCAAAGATCGTACGTTCGCCGTGCCGATATTAACCCTGTGTGCGATTACTGGTCGTTTAGGAACGGATCCGTGGAGTTGGGTAAAACCCTTGCCGTTTGAATTCGCTGCTTTTCCGCGTTCGTGGTTTCGCT
>SYDV01000493.1 GCA_005801395.1 Planctomycetia bacterium
CAAGAAAATGAAAATGATCTGGACAACGTGCATGGCAATTGGCCATTAGCAAATAAAGACCTGGCAGCAGCATTAACCTTTGCTGGTTACGATGTCAAAACCTCGTTTAATGAGGGTGGACATAATGGAAAAAATCTCGGCGTCTTATTACCTGAAGCGCTACGTTGGATCTGGCGCAAAGACACCACCCTGCCCAGGGCCGCACCGGAAGTTAAAAATGATTTGGCCTTATCAAGTATTTTAATTGATGGAGAAGGTTGGCAAAGCGTCGTCAGCGATAAAATGTTTGTCGATGCCCCCTGCACCGATGCCGATGGTAATTTTTACTTCAGTGATTTAGGCGGTGGCACTGGTATTCATAAAATCTCCACCGATGGCACTGTCAGTGTCTTTCTTAAAGATGCCACTGGCATTAGCGGCATGAAATGGGGACCAGATGGTCGTCTATACGCCTGTCATAATCGCGAAAAACAAATTATTGCGCTTGATCGCGCAGGGAAAGTTGAAGTACTTGCCACCGACATAGGGTGTAACGACTTAGTAGTTAATCATAAAGGCCACATTTACGTCACCGTAACGGGCAAAAAACAAATCGTATTAATTGAAGGGCCAGGAAAAATGCGCATCGTCGATACCGGGATAGATAAACCAAATGGTCTCACGCTATCACCTGACCAACAAACCTTAGCCGTCTCAGATTTCGCTGGGTCTGCGGTATGGGCTTTGCGCGTGGAACCAAATGGCGATCTCACATCGAAAATGCCAGTGATGCCCTACCGCTCTTTCGGCGGTGTGATCGAAAGCAAAGGCGACGGCATGACCTGCGATACCCTCAGTCGTTGGTATTGCAGCACGGTTTCCGGCGTTCAAGTTTTTGACCCCAATGGCCGACCAGCTGGATTAATTCTACCACCAGTCGATACGCCAATTACGAGCGTCACACTTAGCGGCCCAAATCTCAGCTACTTATTTTTACTGAGTAAAGGACAGATATTTAAAAGGAAAGTAAATGCGACTGGATTATTGTCATTTAAGGAACCATTACTTAAAGGTAAATAAACTGGCTGAGTGCCTTGCTCGCGAAACACAAAAACCTGCCATTTTCATGGCAGGTCCTGGTGCTCCAGTTTCAAGTGGATGGTACTCCCAACGAGATTCGAACTCGTGTCGCCAGAATGAAAATCTGGTGTCCTAGGCCTCTAGACGATGGGAGCTTATCGTAACGAGGGGCGGACTCTGCCAACAACATATCGGCTTGCAAGTCAGAGACCGCGGACCGAGTGGGGGTCGCGTGCAAGGTCGCTGAACGGCTACACCGCCCCCATGCGTTTTTCATTCGATCTCAGTTTCCAACAAAGCCGACGATCCAAATAGCTTCACTTCAGAAAGCTTGCGCTGAACGCCTAAATGTAAGCCCTGTTAGCTGCCATACGCTCGGAAACGCTCACCGACGTACCACCAGAGCCAACATTGACCATCACTTGGTGCAATCTATGGTTACCTTCTCGCAGGAGTGTCGCATGGCCAAAATCACTGTCATGTTTGGAGCTGATCCACAAGGAGATTTCACGCTCAATCAAGATGAAATGCGCGTTGGACGCGCCACCGATTGCG
The DNA here is from genome assembly GCA_005801395.1 of Planctomycetia bacterium. Next base: position 1,615 of record SYDV01000493.1, read on the forward strand.
AAATCGTCGTCGACAACTTAGGTGTCTCGCGTCACCACTGCTCTATTGTACGTGACGGCGATAACTGGGCTGTGGTCGATAAAGGCTCTAACAACGGCACTTTCGTCGGTGGCCAACGAATTACTAAGCACACGCTCAAACATGGTGAGCGAGTCATCATGGGTAAACATAGTTTAATCTATGACGCTCATGGCTCGGCCGATCCGAATGATAAGAAAAAGACCGTCGCTGGCATGGGCGGCGAAATGACCATGTTTGTCGATCAATCCGCTTTGGCCAAAGCCATGGCCAGTGGCGAAGCTGGCGCAAAGCGCATGGCCATCGCGCTCGACCAGGGCGGTCGCCAAATGAACGTCGCTCTATTGAAAGACGAAACTTTAATTGGTTCATCCCCTGGCGCCGATATTCCAGCAAAAGGCTTTTTGGTGAAAGCCATTCAAGCTAAAATTGTCAAAGCCGCTGGCGGTCACCATTTGATCAGCTTCGGCGGGTGGCGCGGCGTCCATGTAAATGGTCGTAAAGTCACCGATGCGATGCTGAAACCAGGCGATGTAATCACCATAGCCGGTCGCGTTTTCACCTATAAAATCGCCTAAGTTTTCTCATGAAACGTTGCTGGCCTGATGCGACCGCTTTAGGCGCTAGTTTAGGTATCGTGTTACTTCTGGCTGGATGTTTTGGCGACGAGCCACGTCAAGTTGCAGCGACACCAACGCCCGCCGTTTTCGTCCCTGAACAATTCACTGATATCCCTCTACCCAAAGGTTACATGTTCGCGGTTGGGGAAGATCAATTGGCCGTTTCCTTTGCGAACGGTGCCGTTCGCCGTTTTGAAGTAACGTTAGAGCAACGCGAATCAGCTACGCCTCAATCCCCTGAAGAGATTCTGCTCGAAATGGAACGCAATCTCCTGCGCAGTGGCTGGAAACGAGACTCAAGTTCAGGACTCAACCAACAATGGCACAAAGGGCAGGAGCACCTGCTGCTTGAGACTGGACGCAGCGGGGGGCGCACTAACATCCGCCTCCGCCTGCGACCTATGCAGGCCGTCGGCCCCTAAGCGCCGTCGTCACATTTCCCTGATTTTACCAGATTGGATGTCATGGCTGAATCCCCCGAGATCCCAAGCCCCACAACTAGTTACTCTGATCCGATATACGATCGTTTAGAAATCGTTGCTCAGCGTATTTTACGCCGCATTGGATTAATTATTGCCGCGCTCGTCGTGATCGTAATCGTTGCGGTGTTCAGTCACCAAGCGATGAAGAACAATCCAACTGCCGCCAGCGCCAATCAATTTCTAACCGCGTTATCGTCGAAACAAGACGCCGAGCAAAATCGCAATCCAGCTGAACGCACCGGTTTAATTGATACCGCACAAAAAGCGCTGATTGCGGTCGCGAATGATGAAACAGTCACTCCATACTATCGCGCCCGCGCCCAATTGGAAATTGTGCAGATCGCTTTGGATCGCAGTCAATTAAGCGACGCCAGTGCTGCCGTCGCCAAAGCAAAAGAATGGTCCGGCAAAAGTGATAATGCTGATTTAGATTTAGCAGTCGGGTTAAGTGAAGCTGCGGTTGCCTTACAAAAGGGCGATTTCGCTCCTGCTGAACAACTATACGCCAGCGTCGAACGTGCTGCAGGTGCGAATTTTCCAGATCGCCAAATGGCCGGCGTTTTAGGCGTCGCCAAAGCCATGGAATTGCAAGGTCGCATCGATGACGCTATCGCGAAATTGGAAACGCTCATTAATCGCAGTGACAGCAATGCGACGATGTTGGTCAACTTGGCAAAGAACGAATATTGGACACTGAAGCGTCGCAAAGCGACTCCGGCACCCGAAACCCCGTCAACCGGTGCAACGCCAAATGCCGCCCCAGTTATTCCAGGTGCGACTGTTGCTCCGATCAGTGCCCAAGTGGCCCCCCCCGTTGTCGCCACACCGGTTACTCCGGTTGTGACTCCTGCCCCACCGGTTAATCCGGAAGGCGCGAAATAAACGATCCCTATCGTTACCATCGTTCAGATAAGAAGGTTTCGTGCGTAAAGCATGGAACTTTTTTTATTTCTATTTTTTATCACCTGAATCTTACAAAATAGAATTGAACAAAAGCCCGTCGAACGATGATCATAACGTTTTCAGGGCGGGTGTCGGATGTCTTGCGTGTTCTTTATTTCCTCAGGTGACAAACGTATTTTATGCGACCACCAAATAAGGACACCTGTCCGCCTACCGGATGCAGATCCTGTTGCTGTGTGGTGAATGTTAGGGTTTGGTGTTTTGCTTCAAGAGGTTTGCGAATTTGTCGTTGGTGACGGCGTATTCGTCGAAGAGTTTGTGGTATTCGTTGACGAGTCGTTGGCTGAGCTTGGTGGCGCGTGCGGTTTCTTCGGGTGTGAGTC
>SYDV01000494.1 GCA_005801395.1 Planctomycetia bacterium
CGCCAGACCGCACACGATTAGCCCTTAATCGCGCACTGGTACGTCGCCAACCACCAACCAAAACATTGCGCTATCAGGTCACATCACGCTTAGGCGAAATGGCAAATGATGTCGATGATGCCTGTAGTCGAATCCCCGAACAATTAGACCCACGAGTTCGACAACTGGCACAAACTTGGCGCGATCAAGCTACACAGAAAAACGAAATTATCACGCAAGGTCTAAAATATTTTCATACGAATGGTTTTAGTTACTCCCTAAATCCAGGAACCATGGCTGACGACAGTGTGGCGGATTTTTTATTTAATAAACGAGCTGGTTTTTGTTCACATTATGCGACGAGTTTTAGTTTACTGATGCGCTGCGCAGGATTACCAGCACGAGTAATTGTCGGATTTCGCCGAGGTGATTTAAATCAAGTCGGTGGTTTTATAATGATTCGTCACGATCACGCCCACGCCTGGAGTGAAGTCTATATCAATGGTTTTTGGCAACGTGTTGATCCTACGATCGGCGTGCCTTTGGCCCCCGGCGAAACTAGTCCCGCAGCGTTACGTAACGAAAATAACAGCACCACGCTCAGTAGTAGCGAGCGCAAACCTTGGTGGATGCCCGAGTTACTTGATCAACCCTATCGAGCGGCCGCCCAATATTGGCAACTTGCCGAAGCACGCTGGGAAAGTTCCGTCATGGGTTTAGATAGTACCACTCAGTCATCATGGCTTGAAAAAATTGGCATCACTCGTTTTGCCCCCAGCTTTTTATTTATCAGCGTGATAACGGCCATCGGAATCGTCATAACCGTACTTTTGTGGTGGCGACAACGAGAACGCGCACCAATCAAAACCGACCCATTAATTATTTGGTATGACAGCTTTTGCGCACGTTTATCTCACCTGGGTATCACCCGAGAGGCGTGGGAGGGCCCATTAGCTTTCACTGGGCGAGCTGCCAGCGCTTTACCAACGCATGCCCAACTCATCACCCAATTGGGGCAAGAGTACATTGCCCTACGTTACGGCACAGTGCCCGTTACTCGAGCCGTTCGCGCACGATTATTTGCCGCGTTACGTTTATTGCCGAAGCGAACCACAACACCCGCTTTCGTTACTGCTACCCAAAGCTAGAACCCCACCCGTGCAAACCTACCTCGACCTCCTGCAACATGTTTTGGATCATGGACGCAATCGTGAAGACCGTACTGGCACCGGTACACGTGGCGTGTTTGGTTACCAAATGCGTTTTGATTTAGCCCAGGGATTTCCCCTGCTAACGACCAAGAAACTACATACCAAATCTATTATTTACGAACTCTTATGGTTTTTATCCGGCAGCACCGACAACGCTTGGCTGACCGAGCGTGGCGTATCGATTTGGAATGAATGGGCCACCGGCGAACAATGCGCACGTTTCGGACGAAAGGCTGGTGATTTAGGTCCGGTTTATGGTCATCAATGGCGAAATTTCGGCGCCACGAAATTACCGGATGGTACTTTCGCCAAAGACGGAGTCGATCAAGTCCGCTGGGTGTTGGATGAAATTAAACGCAACCCAAATAGTCGTCGTTTAATTATTTCCGGCTGGAATCCTGAAGAACAAAATCAAGTCGCATTACCGCCCTGCCATACATTATTTCAATTTTACGTCCAAGATGGCGAACTCAGTTGCCAACTCTATCAACGAAGTGCTGATATTTTTCTCGGCGTTCCGTTTAATATCGCCAGCTACAGTTTATTAACCTTGATGATAGCTCAAGTTTGCGACCTTAAACCAGGCACGTTTGTTCATACCTTGGGTGATGCCCATTTATACAGCAATCATTTCGATCAAGCCAAATTACAATTATCGCGCGATATCCGGCCGCTACCAACCATGACCTTAAATCCTACGGTTAAAGATTTATTCGCCTTCCAATTTGAAGATTTCACCCTGTCCGGCTATGATCCACATCCAGGGATTAAAGCCGCGGTAGCAGTGTGATGTTTTGATAAACCACTGAGATTCACAAGAAACGCGGAGGATAGAGTAGGTGAAATGGGTTGTTCTATTCGGCTTATTTCTCTCTCCTCATCTAAACTCCGCGTCCCTGCGTCTCCTGTGAACGTCTTTCCTCTCTTTCTATAAATAGATAATGAAACCACTCGCTCTTATTGTCGCCATGTCCACCAATCGCGTTATTGGCCAACAGGGTAATTTACCGTGGCATCATGCCGAAGACTTACAGCACTTTAAGCGCACGACCACTGGTCATGCGGTTATTATGGGTCGCAAGACCGCTGATTCGTTAAAGCACCGGCCATTACCAAAGCGGCGTAATTTAGTCGTCACACGACAAAAGGATTTGTTGATACCTGGGTTTGAAATTTTTACTAATTTAGACAACGCTATTACTGCCGCTCGTAACGACGATGCCCAACCGTTTATTATTGGCGGCGGCGAACTGTACACCTTAGCTTTACCGCAAATCACTACCATGTATCTGACGATCGTTGCCAGCGATGTAACAGGTGATGCCTTTTTCCCAACCTTTAATCAAGATGAGTGGCAAGAACGTGAACAGCGCGTGAGCGGACCGTTGACTTTCCGCACCCTCGATCGCATTACTGCTAACCATTAAATATTGAATGACGCGCAGCTGTCACGGCGACCAAGGTCGGACTTGGCACATGATGCCCGTTATCTAGCCTATTTATTATGAGTGCTGATCACCACGCCTTAATTGCTTTAATCCGTAATGTGAACGGTATGACCCAGGAACAAACCCAGGTCGTTATCCACCATTTAATGGACGGTAGCCTGACACCAGATCATGGCGCAGAAGTATTAGTTACTTGGAGTCAACGCGGTGAAACCGGACTCGAATTAGCCACCGTCGTTCAAGCCTTACTCAGCAAAGCCGTTCAAGTTCCTATCCCAGGTGGCATGGATTTATGTGGTACCGGCGGTAGCGGACTCGGACGTTTTAATGTGTCGACGACGACGGCCTTTGTCTTGGCCGCGGCAGGTATTCCCGTGGTTAAACATGGAAATAAAGGCAGTAAAATTCCAAACGGTAGTTTTGATTTACTCGAAGCACTTGGCGTACCTTTTCAATTACCGGTCACTCAATTAATTAAACTCCAAGCCGCAACCAACGTTTGTTTCCTCTTTGCCCGCGCAATGCATCCAGCAGTGGCCGCTGTTGCCCCAGCGCGAAAAATTGCGAGCCAACGGGTGAACCGAACCATTTTTAATTTAGCCGGCCCTTTGGCTAACCCTTGCCGTCCACGTAAACAAATCATTGGTGTTACCGATGAAAAAACGGCGCACGTCATTTGCGACGCCATTAAACTATTGGACTGCGAACGTGCCTTCGTGGTGCGTGGACATCCTGGCATTGACGAAGTCAGCATTACCGGCCCAACCCATGTGTGGGACGTGCAAAATGGACATACACATCACACTATTATCAAACGCATTCATCAACGCGGTATCGATCACGCACATTTACCCTGTGGTGATGCCCAGGCAAATTCCGCGACGTTTCATCGTTTATTAACCGGGGATGAACGCGGTCCTTTACTCGACATGGTCTGCGCTAATGCCGGGGCCGCACTTGATTGTTGGCATGGACGCAAAGTTTTGTCCGACAGCGTCGGTTTCGATGAAGCCAAAGCTTTATTCGCCACAGGTAAAGTAAAAACGGCCTTCGTTCGGCATTTGACCTTAGCCAAAGAACTTGCTGGCTAAAATCAGGCCGTTTAATAAAAAACCAATAAAAAACCCGGACCTAGCCGGGTTTCTATATTCTAACACGAATTAAATAGAAGACGCTTGTGGGGCGGTAGCCGCCGCGCGTTTTATTTAGGTTCCCGCTTCGGCATCAGAGCAATAAAAGCGTTACGAAATTCTTCGTTCGATAATGATGCATCTTTATTAACATCATTCGTTTGAAAAACTTTTGCGGCGTGAGCTAAAACTAGTTGAACCCTTTCAGACTGAACATCTTCGCCACCACCTTCTGGACGAGGACGATCTTCTGGTTTACGCTCGACGTCGCCGTCGCGTCTACGCTCACCGCCCTCTCTCCGCATGGCATGTTCACGAACGGCTTTCATAAATTCTGCCTGAGATACTTCGCCACTACCATCGGCATCAAAATGCGCGAAAGGACCACCGCCCTCCACCTTTTTAGCCGTCTCTGGAGCGGCTCCTAAATCTGGTAGTTCCTTCTCAGCGCGACGCGGCACATCAGGACGAATGCCGGGACCTTCGCCATCAGCCGCAGCGAATGCCAAGGGTGCTGTCAGTAACGCAGCGGACAGCAAAATAAGTGAGCGAGAAATCATAAGCGCCTCTATCGAAGTATACGAACGTGAGCTTTATTACCCAAGGTTCGGTAAGAATAGCACGAGTCATGACTTAAGGTACCGCACCACCATGAGGAAACCATGAGCGTGTTGACAGAGCTTTGTCAGGCCTGGGGCTGAAGTTCTATCTCTGTGTCAGTTAGTCGTTTATACACTACTTAGCTAATTTCGCCGCGTAACTTCCTGCTTTCGTTTCTGCCATCTTGTCCGCAATTTGCCGATAACCGTCTTTTACCGCAGCCAGTTTCGTCGGGTTTCCTGCCGCTGCCGATTCTGCTGCCATGACTTTGACCAGGGCTTGTAGGGCTTTGTCTTCGTCTTTGAGCGCCTTGTCTTTTAGCAACGTGCGTTGCTCGTCTTGGACTGCCTTTTTGGGTTCTTTTGCTGCTCCAGCAAATAATGGGTTCACTAATGCCAGTCCTAAAATAAAGTGTCGCTCTTTCATGTCACTAACAGCGGCGGCATCTGCTTGAACGGCGGCAATCCATACGGTTGCTATTTCACTGCCCAGTGGACTGCGAGCCAACATTGGAATATTCGCAAGCTCTTCGCATTGTTCACGACGATCTCGCGGTACCGACAGCGCAGCAATGGTTTGTAATTTTTCTTTTAATACCGCAATTTGGTCATTGCGTTCCGCTTTGGTTAACAGCGGCAAGGCAATAACCGTTTGTTCATAACAATATTCAACTAAAGGAATGACATCGTTATTGATATCACCATAAATATGACCTTCACTATGGGCAACAAAACGAATGGGGTTTCCAGTCGATTTATATAATTCAGCGGCGCTTTCCTGTGTTTTGAAATCATGTACTTTATCAATCCGTCCTGCAAACATGCCAATGGCACAATGTTTAGGTGCCACATCACCGTTACCACTGTGACCGCTCATTTGTACGCCTGCCCATTGTTCTGGATGGCGCATCGCTAAACGCACGCTGCACCAAGCTCCGCCAGATAAACCCGACGAATATCGCAATACTCGATGAATTCGTAAAACGGCTTCACTCGCCGCGATGGTCTTGTCCTGAATCTGATCAATGAGATCAAATGAAATTCCATTTTTACTGTCATTAATTGCCACGATCAGCATGCCACGACGATCAGCCCACGCGTGCCATTGTTTCGTATTCGGATTCGCTCCTGGACTTGATAAAAATACCGTTGGGTAAGTGCGCTCTGGATGGGCGGCATACCCTTTCGGAACATACGCATCAAAGGTCCACGTTGTCCCAGCAATAGGAACGTCATCATGAAATCCCTCTGACAACGACTGAGCGCTCAACAGACCATTAAGAACACACCATAAGAATACTGAACGAATCATCATGGCTTTATCTCCGTCATTTCGTTTCGGGACGGTGCAAACTACGTGGTTCATGGCCAACGACAATGGAGTCGTTGCTACCGCGACCGACCCATGACAGGTCGAAAATCTCCTCATATCGAAAACGAAGGCAATTTACGGTTCGTTAGCGCATGCGCTGACGAATGCTGTCGCGAAATTGACTAAACAAATACAACGGATCGGCTGGACCAGGACCTGCTTCTGGGTGGTATTGCACGCTAAATTGCGGCTTGGTGTCATGCGCGATACCAGCACAAGTATTATCATTTAAATTAATGTGGCTCATGTGCACGCCACTGGGTAATGATTTTGGATCAACGGCAAACCCATGATTATGGCTAGCAATTTCCACCGAGCCATCACTCAAACGTTTAATTGGGTGATTAACGCCACGATGACCAAATTTTAATTTGTAGGTCGATGCGCCATAGGCGAGGGATAATATTTGATGGCCCAAGCAAATGCCAAATAATGGGACATCGGTTTTAATTAATGCTTTTACCGTAGCGATGCCCGTTGTTACTGCGGCAGGATCTCCTGGACCATTGGACAAAAATAAACCGTCGGGTTTGAGAGCTAAAATGGCTTCTGCACTTTGATTAGCTGGCACCACCGTCACTTTAAAACCACAGGATTTCAGCAGTCGTAAAATATTTCGCTTAATACCAAAATCGATGGCCACGATATGGGCGGCACGTGGCAACGGCTCACCACCAATGACAGAGCCAAACGTCGCAGCCGAACTAGTTTCATTCCATTCGTAAACGCTACGCGTACCGACTTCACTCGCCAAATCTAAACCCGCCATCGATGGTTGAGCTTTAACTTTCGCTAATAATTCCTGATCACTCATTGATTCCGTGCTAAGGACAGCATTCATCGCGCCACTAACGCGCAGTTTGCGCGTAATCGCACGAGTATCCACGTCATCAATCGCAATAATGCCAGAGCGGCGTAAAAAATCTGGTAATGATTCACGCGAACGAAAACTCGACGGCACATCACAGCATTGACGCATGACAAAACCGGCGGCCTGGGCGCGATCACTTTCCATGTCTTCCGGCGTGACGCCGTAATTACCAATTTCAGGATACGTCATGGTGACAATTTGGCCGCGATAACTGGGATCGCTAAGCACTTCCTGATATCCGGTCATGCCAGTATTAAAAACAGCTTCGCCACCAATAGTCCCAGTCGCGCCAACCGAACGACCGCGAAAAATGGTACCATCGGCAAAAGCGATACGGGCAGGTGCAACGGCAGACATGAAAGCTCCTCAGGAAACGCGACGTGGGCCCGGATAGCGATTGGGGGCGTAAAAGCTCGCGGACGCTACAAACCCAAGCGAGCGAGACAAGTCTAGCACATCGCTAACGGCTTCTTGAACCACGCTTTGGCGCTGTTTTGTCGACGGGCGGTGGTTGGACGCATCACCTGATTCGGTTCAACCTCCAGCAGAGTCAGGCTTTGCAGCCTCCGTAAAGGATTCCGCATAAGCCAACGCAGCTGTCGCTCAGTCCACTCATCATACCCATTCTGGGTCATCGATGCCGTTTGAAAAAAGCCAGAACAAGGAACTGAGAAACGGAGAAAAACAAAATGATTTTCGGAATTGGTCTTAGATGCTACTTGGCCTAGGCGAGGCTCTTTTAAAACGCCTCACCTAGGCTTTTCGCTTCGTCTAACAATTACTGATTAGAGCTAATTTTATTTAGCTTCTTCTTTCTTTTTGCGCGTTGGTTTACCATCTTCGCCTAAGGTGATTTGATGTTCGCTGCCATCGGTTGCTTTGTATTGAATTTGATAGCGCGTGCTGGTTCCGGTTAATTTCTTCGCACTTTTAATCTCGCCACCTGGAGCCGCTGTCGCAAAGCCTTCTTTAACGGCGGCTGGAATATCCGCTAATTCTACTTTTTCTTCCTTGGTTTCTGCGCTGAAACTGAGGATTGGCATGCTCACGCCTAGAATCAAAGCTAGCATGAGTGTCTTAAATAATCGCATGTGACGTTTCCCTTGGCCCTGTGGGCCGATGGTTAATCTCGTGCTAATTTCTCGTCGACTTGACGAAAATTAGCCGAGGAGCCGCGATAATTGCCATGAGGAATGAAATTGCAAGCACGCGTCTCTTTCGCAGTACAAGCTGTGCGTCAGTGGCGCGATCAACTTATTTCATGATAATGGTTTGCGTAGAATCGGTTGGGTAATTATTGGCAGAAAACGCGCCTTTTATACGGCGTTCAGATGCCATGGTATGCGACTAATTACCAAAAAAAATTAAGGCCGCGAACGTCTTGTATTATTTGAATCTTAACGGGATTCTGAGACAAATGTGCAAGGCAAATCGACTAACGAATCAATAAACACCCTCAACTTTGTAATAATGAGCGGATGAAGGCCGAGGGCGTCCTACCCACACTCATGCGGTCTCCATTGAGACTGGTTTTTCCTCTCTCTTTTCTTTCCCTGGTTTGTTCATCACTCGGTGTTTTGATAAGGGATGTTACCGAGCTACTTTCAATCATAACCAGTGGCGCATAATCTCCGCTATTCGCGAATGTGACGTGTGGATCATGGCGATCGTCGATAGACAACGAGATTTGGCAGATTGATTTATTAATTTGAGCGTCTTGCACGCTAGCACTACCGCATAATACCAAACAATACGGAAATTGAGCGTGAGAGGGGCGCTGACTCAGGGAATGACTCTTATTTTACCCACTATAAAGAAAAACCCCCAGCCAGATTGGCTGAGGGTTTTTCGTCACGAAGCTCACACAAATGTTGTGTGTCTTGATTTCTATTTCGAATAGACTGGGAAGGTATTGAAATTCGCGCCGACGTCCAGAATTTGAGGATTCCAAGCGATGCCCTTACCGGCTGCAAGAGCACAAGCGGCTGGTAGGAAGAGCAGAGCATCCGTGGCGGTTGCGCCGTTTGCCGGGTTAGCTGCCGCGCCATAGAACTGATTTTGTTGCGCGGGAACAGCTGGGCTACGAACCTGTCCGTCTTGACAAATCACGAAGCCGCGACGACCACTATTGCCATAATCTTGAGCACCACAGGCCGCCTGGAAGAAACGCTCACCGTTATTGGAGCTGGCGGGAGCTACGGGGGCGGCTGGGCCAGCAAGACCCTCTACCCAGTCATCGGTAGTAGCGCCGGTATTATCGGTGGTTTGTGGGCTCCATGACCAGAAATTATAGCCACTAGCGGAACGGAAGGTTAAGCCGGCGGCACCGGCCTGCAGAGGGCCGGTTAACAAACGAAGATCGCCAGCAGGCACGGCGGCGGCACCGCCTTTGGTGGTACCGACGACACCGGCTAACGCGCCAATGGTGCCATATTCGCCGACGTTATCGAGGTCGCCATCCTGATAGCCGCCAGCCTGGAACTGCACTTGGGCCGGAAAGATACCAGACTTCAGGGTGCCAGCAGAGGCTGCTTCATTCGCCGTCACGCGCGATTCAAGCAAGTTAGGAATCGCGATAGCCGCGATAATAGCAATGATCGCGATCACGATCATGAGTTCGATGAGGGTAAAGCCTTTACGCATGGTGAAACTCCTTGGTTGAGGTTGTTGCGTTTGGTTGTGAAGTTCAGTCTACCTCACATTGAGAGCTATTGCACTAGGCATGCCAAAGATTTGAAGAACACCTAAACCACTATGAATTGGTTAAAATAGGTCGTTGTTGTGTTATAATGACAATTTGATGAGTAATACTATTAACGTAGATGGGACAGCGCTCTCTGTCAGTGACGATTTACGTCACCAGCGCGGTGACAGCGTTGGTCAAAAATCCCCCCTGGGAACGCCAAGCTCCAGCTTGGCTCTTAAGAATGACCCGAGCCAAGCTGGAGCAGTTGGTGGGCGATCTGGTGGATCGCACCCGCGGCCCGCTGGAGCAAGCGCTCAAGGATGCCAATCTCAATTCCGGCAAGGTGGA